>NZ_AYSF01000039.1:0-39456 GCF_000498995.1 Geobacillus thermopakistaniensis | reverse complement strand
CCCGAGTTCGACAGTCACTAGGCAAACAAAATGCCTCTCGCCCCTTGATACAAAAGGGATCGGAGGCATTTGGGCACACTTCGGGCGTGTATCTAGGTGCGAGGGTGGATGCCTAGAATCTTTGGAGGAGGTTCCAGCCCTAGAGCCGCAAGGAATAGCGCTTGTTTGGCCGTCAGTTCGGTTCGTTGATAAAGGTCGCCGTTTTTTGAAGAAAAATGTCCAAGCATGAGACGCTCGCATTCGTCTCTTACTTTCGGCCACGATTCATGAGTTCGGATCTCCACGATCCGAACCAGCAAGAGAGCCAGCCAACTGAGCAGCACATGCGCCCGGATACGGTCTTCCAAGCGATGATACATGGGGCGCAGCTCGAGTGTTGATTTCAACGTCCGAAAGGCCTGCTCGATATCCACCAGTTGCTTATACCCGAGCGCGACATCCTCGGCAGACAAGGTGTCATCGGAGGTTCGGATGAGATATTTGCCATCGTACTTTTCCGCTTCACGAACCGCTTGCTTGTCGATGCGAAGCGTTCCATCCTTCAATTGACGCAAGTATTTTCCGTAGGACGGATGGGAACGCAGCCGGCAGGTGGCCTTATGATGAGCTTCATTGGGGAGTTGGCGAAGCCCCTCCAACTCCTCTTTCAGCGATTCGAGCAGCTTTTCCCGTTCCTTGCGTTGGCGTTCGGCTTCGCTGGGATTGTACACGAGAACATAGCGCTGACGCGCTTCTCCGTCGCCCACGATGATTTCTTTGATATGCAAGTTCTCGCGAACTTGTTGGTAGCGCCCGCGACGGTTTAGGGCCTCTTCGACGGCGGCTTTGCCGGACCGCATTTTTTCGCCGACAATGTAGTGTCCCCCGGCCTGTTGCAAGATTCGCAAATTCTCTTCAGACGAAAATCCGCGGTCCATCACGCTGATCACACGCCCAAGCTTCCAGCCAATCAAGTCTTGTTTCACCTGTTTGATGACCGTCATATCCATCGTATTGCCAGGCCATACCCAAGCGCGAATGGGGACTCCTTCCCGGGTGACGGCCAGTCCAATGACGATTTGGACCAAATCGGGACGCTTATCTTTGGAAAACCCCTGCTTTCGAAGCGATTCTCCTTCTGGTGTTTCGGATGGATCCACTTCGAAGTACGACGAAGTCGTATCAAAGTAAATCAAATCGACTTCCAGGTTCAATAAATCGGCCACGGCATGGAACACTTGGCGTTCCAATTCCGGCTGCACAGCCAGCAGCTCATCCATCGCCCGGTACAACTGGTGGCTGGCGACTTGGGGAAGATGAGGGATATGCACGTCTTTCTCCACCCACTCCTCCATCGCCAACTTGCTTGACGGATGAAGGGCACGATTCGCCACCATGGCAAAAATCAGCCGTTCCAACGGAATCTGATGATGTCGGGAGGCAAACAAGGAGTGGAGAATCTCTCCCAATCCCAGTTGTCTCCAGAGCTGATCCAAAAGCCAAGCGCCACCAAGGCGTTTGCTTGATTGAAACTGAAAGTCATCCGACACTTCTCCTGTCAACGTCTCGATTTCCCAAGCCTGCTCAGGAGAAAGGAATCGCGAAATGCTTTTGGCCAGACGCTCCAAGACAGCGCGATCCACCTCGTCTTCGCGCCCAAACGAATAAATCACCTTCGCTTTCGCATATTTGGCCTTCGGATCCCATTCGTTGTGAGCAAGCTGGAGATACGCCACGGTCGTTCCATCTTTGTTTTTGCGTGTTACTCGCCGTATGTACATGCCTATATTATAACCGATATTCAGCTGTTTTAAAAGTTAAAATAAACAAGTCGTGTGCCTATGAAATTCAGTGTTTTTTTCTAGGATCCGCATCGCGAAATCTTTGATATAACAGCATTTTGGCCATTTTCATTTGCCTAAAATGGCCTCAAAACTGTCGAACTCGGGNTTTAAAAGTTAAAATAAACAAGTCGTGTGCCTATGAAATTCAGTGTTTTTTTCTAGGATCCGCATCGCGAAATCTTTGATATAACAGCATTTTGGCCATTTTCATTTGCCTAAAATGGCCTCAAAACTGTCGAACTCGGGCTCTTTTCTCCCGAAGAATGAACCCGTCTCGCACGGAAAACAGGCTTTATCCGGCGGCAGCGTTCGTTAACGGCGGAAGCCTTTCTGACTCTCTGTGCATGGGGAGATGGCTCACTGGCAAAACAGTCGCTTCAGCGGTTGTGTGCGGCCTTGACGCTCTGGCATGGATGTTCCCTTTCAAGCGAAGGCTTGAATCAGCGTTTTACCGATCGGGCCGTGGCATTTTTGCGAGAAGTGTTTTTCCTTCTCCTCCTGCATCAACGTCCATTGCTTTTGTCAGCCATGGAGACCTATCGAACTTGTTTTACCCGCCTGCGGATTTTGGACTCAACCAGCTTTTTGGTTCCCGCTGACTATGGGGAAGACTATCGAGGTTCCGTTTTGTCGGGGGTGAAAATTCAGTTTGAATATGACTTGTTATCCGGCGTGTTTTTTGCAAGCAAAAAATGCAGAGAAGTGCAAGAAAAAATACATAGGCTTGCCAGCTCAAGACTTAAGGTTCCAGACCGGAGGCANGTGTTTTTTGCAAGCAAAAAATGCAGAGAAGTGCAAGAAAAAATACATAGGCTTGCCAGCTCAAGACTTAAGGTTCCAGACCGGAGGCAGAGGACGGCTGGATCGCGGAGAGAGCGTTCCGCAGTCGATAGCTCTCTCCCGTAAAGGCCAAGATGTGGGCGTGGTGAACCAAGCGATCCACCAACGCTGCCGTCAAACGGTTGTCCCCAAACACCCGATTCCACTGTCCAAATTCTAGATTCGATGTCACCATGACGCTTTTTCGCTCGTAACAGTCGGCGATAATATGAAACAACAGTTCCGATCCTTGCTTTTGAAACGGCACATAGCCGAGTTCATCCAAAATCAACAGTTCGCATGGGTCGAGGCTTCGTTTCAGCCGTCCGAGCGTGCCGTTTTTCAACGCCTCTTCCAGCTGGGCGACAAGATCCGCGACGCGGAAAAACCGAACCTCATGGCCTTGTTGGCACGCCTGAATGCCAAGTGCTGTGGCGAGATGGGTTTTCCCCGTTCCAGGTGAACCTAAAAGCAGAACGTTTTGCTTTCGCTCCAAAAAGCGAAGGTCACACAGTTCCTCCCTCGATGTCGTGGCTGGCCAATGGATATGACCCGACCATTCGTAATCCTTCAGCCATTTCAACTCCCGAAACTTGGCTTTCTTGATCAGCCGAGCCTGTTTCGCTTCTTGGCGGCACGACAGTTCCAGCGCCAATACATCCCGCAAAAACTGTTCTTTCGTTTCGAATCTCACCTCCTCGAATCGATCTGCGATATAGGCCAAATGCAGCGCTTTACAAATCTCTTTCACCTCTGCTCTCATCTCTGGACACCCCCTTCCCGAGCGGGATGAAGACGTTGATCATACACCGTTAAATCCGTTTCATAGTCGATTAGAACGGAAGGGGTGTATGATTCTTCCCACTTGTCCGGGTAATAGGAGTGCTTCGCTTCCATCAACACGCCGATTTCATGAGGAGCCAAGTCCCATCGCTGACTCTCCTCGAGCCACTGGGCGATTTCGTAAAGCGTGTGCCGATCCAACAGCGCTCGCAGTCCTTTCAAACGGGCCACCACCTGGGGCGGGGGGCCAGCCAGATACGTTCGGATCGCCTCCGGCAAGTACGTCCGGTAGCGGGAATGTCCGACAACCCGGGGTTTGGTCTCCCACTCAGCGAAAATCTCTTTCCAAGGGATTTCGCGTTTCACGTTCGTATACGGCCTGGGCGCTTCAAGATGGACGTCTCCATCGGAAGAGAACACAACGAAACGATTCCATTCTTTCTTCACCAACACCCGGTTGGGGACGGACAGGCCATGGACGACGAACGCCTTCCCATCCACCATCACTTCTCCGTACTTATTCACGTAAGCGTGATCGAGGGAGAAGATCGGAAGATCTTGTTCCGGCAACGCCAACAGCTCCGGTTGCTCTTCCTGCCATAGTTCCTCGATCCACCGCCCCTTTTCATAATGAGGACGGTTTCGGTCCTCGACCATCTTGCGATGCAGCCACTCCACCAGCTCCGGATCCGACTCCATCAATGGAGCGGGGATGAAACAAAGGTTGCGAGTGTAATAGACTTTTCGCTCCGCATTTCCTTTCTCATGTCCACTGTATGGATTGCACACTTGTACATCAAACCGATAGTAGAGTTGAAATTTCTCAAAAGCCTCGGTGAATCGGCGTTCTCCCCCTTTTCGAATCGACACAATGGCCGCGGACAAATTGTCAATGCGCAATGCCTTTGGCACTCCCCCAGCCTGACGAAACAGCTGCGTCAACCCATGGAGGAAGCATTCACTGTTTTCCGCCGGCAGCGGATAAGCAAACGCAGCGTTGCTATAGGGAAAGCTCATGATCAAAACCGATCGCTCTTCTTCCTTCCCCTCCTTCGTCACAACCGTCATCTTCCCGAAATCCACCTGCGCCTCGCCTGGCGGGTGCTCCAGTCGTTCATAGCGCTGTTCTTTCTCGAGCTTGAGCTGCGGTCTTCGTTTTTGCACGTACGCGCAAACGGTGCGATACGAGCCTTGAAATCCATGGTCACGACAAAGCGCTTCAAACATCGTCTTGTTCGTTCGCCGTTGTTTTCTCGGCAGTTTGGCATCCTCCTCCAACCAGTCATCAATGATTTGCCCGTACCCTTCTTCCTCCATCATCCCCTTTTTGCGTTTGATGGTTGGTTGGACAGAAATGTCTCCATCTGCGTATTTCTTGACCGTTCTCCAGTTATATCCCGTTTCACGGGAAATTTCCGCAATCGATAACCCTTTCTTTTCACGCAGTTTTCTGATACGATTAATTTCGGGCATTGCCAGCATCCTTTCGCTCCTCCACTGTTTGGTTATGTGTTCACAACTTCCACAGTAGAGGAAATGTTAGAGGCTGGCAAGCCTTTTTTCTTTGCCTTCAGCTCTGCACTTTTCGTTGCAGAACTCTGTATTTTTATTTTGCAATAAACANGCATCCTTTCGCTCCTCCACTGTTTGGTTATGTGTTCACAACTTCCACAGTAGAGGAAATGTTAGAGGCTGGCAAGCCTTTTTTCTTTGCCTTCAGCTCTGCACTTTTCGTTGCAGAACTCTGTATTTTTATTTTGCAATAAACACGCAAACCCAGCGTTAACCGCAAACCAGAAGAAATGCCCATCCGGATCCACCAACATTACTGGGTTGTTGTTCGCGTACGTATAGCCGTTCTGTGTCAAGATGTCATCCGCATCGCCTGGGTCGGGGTCGAGCGACAAGAACACGCCATGCGTTGGATGATAGTACCGGGCGATCAGATAGTACAGACCCGTTTCTTGGTCATATTGGTACCCCGCATATCGGTATGGATTTTCGTCCGCCAATGCGCCGGATTGGGAAAGAATGTTCCCCCACGCATCGTATTGATAGCGGGCAACAATGTTTCCTTGTTCATCCGTCAGGGCGATCACGTCGCCATGGGCGTTATAGTGGTAAAAATACGTGGCGTTGCCTTTTTTCATGGCAAGGAGTTGCCCATTTTCTCCGTATATATATGATCTTACCACATTTCCACTCGCATCGGTTTCGTACAGAACGTTTAGGCTGTCGCCTTGGTAATGATAGTTCGTAACGACGCCATTGACAGTCTTTTGAATGCGCCGGCCGTCTTCATCGTATTGGTACGTCACAAACGGCGTGCTTTCGCCTTTTCTTGTGATGGAGACGAGCTGATCCGCTTCGTTCCATTCATATTGATACTGACCGTCTTCCAATCGGTTGCCGTTGGCATCATATGTGATCGATTCGTTTCCAAAACGAATGAGCTGATTGGCAGCGTTATAATCGGCATTGGTCGTCGTCGACTGCCCATCCTTTGTTTTCACGACTTTCGTCCGGTTGCCAAATCCGTCATACGTATACTCGATCTTCGTTCCGTCTGGCAGCTGTTCTTCCACTAGTTGATCGAGCGCGTCGTAGTGATAAACGATCGTCTCTCTCGTTGGGTACTCAATTTTTGTCCGGTTGCCGTTTTCATCGTAACGGTACGTTTCCGATACAATTTCTGTTCCGTCCGCCGTACCGACCGAAAGACTTTCCACGAGGCCGCGGTCATCATACCTAAAGGTCGAGCCGGCTCCATTTTCTGTCGTGAAGGTGCGAACGTTTCCTCTCTCGTCATAGTCAAAGCGGTACGTATACGTTCCGTCTTGGACGACTGTATTTTGATCCAAGGCATTGTATTGGTATGTGACTGTTTGGCTAAACGATCCATGGGAGAACATAAACTGTTGTAATTTATCCGATGTCGTCGGATAGGTCCACTTTTGTAATCCTCCGCGGTCGGATTGTTCAATGACACGATTCGCGGAATCAAATTTTCTTGTCTTGGTCGTACCGTCTTTTACATATTGTACAGAAAGTTCGTTTCCGTTTTTGTCGTAACTAAATTCGTAATACGGAACGTTGTTGTAAGAAATCGTTTTGACCCTTTCCGTTCCGTCATACGTCCATTGAATCGTGTTTCCTTTCGGCAAAACCGTTTTGATTTTATTTCCATTGGCATCATATTCATTCGTTGTCACATCATGGAGCGGACCAACGGTTTTCACGAGTTTGCCGGCCGCATCATAAGAATAGGCAAATGTTTGAGACTGGCCGTCGCTGGTTCGAATGACTTTTGAAGTCATATTGCCATTTAAGTCATAATCGTAGTTGACGGAAGTGCCGTTCGCTAACAACAGCTGTTTTAAGCGATCCGATAAATCATACGTGTACTCTTTTTTGTTTCCTTTCTTATCGTACTCGCTTAATAGATTCCCAACGGCATCATAATTCTTTTTCGCCACATAGCCTTCTTCATCCACTTCTTCCGTGACGTAATTTCCGCTGGCATCGTACTTGTTTTTCGTCACCACGTTTCCTTCCATGAGCCGGATCGCGTCAAACCATACCGTTCCCGTGTAATTGCCGCGGAAGACAGCGGATATNTTGTTTTTCGTCACCACGTTTCCTTCCATGAGCCGGATCGCGTCAAACCATACCGTTCCCGTGTAATTGCCGCGGAAGACAGCGGATATGTCGATTTTATCAATTGGCTTGGAAGGTTGAATCGAAACGGCGGCACGGTTCCAATCTTGATTGCCAGCAGGGAAATCCGCAGTATACGTTTGGGTCGTTCCATCCACAAAGTATACTTTAGCCGTAATGGAATAATCGCTTGGGCTCACTGTGCCACTGGCTTTGACATCCTGCGCTTTCGATACACCGGTGAGCGTAAGATTAATTGGTGCATCACCAGATGTTTGGCCAACGATGATGGTCTGCTTATACTCACTTGCCGATTGCGTGGTGCTTGTTCTAGATATTTTTAGTGAGTACCCTCCATCAAATGATTGCGTAGAATCTACGCTTCCTCCTGTTCCACTCCAATTCGTGGTGGTTCCTTCAAAACTACTATTTACAACTGGGTTGTAGCTGGAAGAAACCTGCGCTTCTTCCAATTGAACATTATCAAACCAGGCTTCTCCGGAAGCATCTGGAGACTTATGATCGACCTCTAAATAGACGCGAATTTTGGCTGCATTCGAAGGAGTAGTAAATGTAACTTGCCGCTCTGTCCAAGGTCTTGTGCCTGTAAGTTGGCTATAACGATGATCCGCCCAAGAAATCGTTTGATTTTGACTATTCAGGAATTGAACATTGAAAAAGGCATTGGCTTTGGTTAAATTCGTTTTGATCTTCCCGCTTAACGTATAGGTGGTATTCGGTTTCACCGCGATTTCTTGGGTAGCCGCTACATAGCCAAGTTCTGTGTTAGGAGAAGTAGAGTCGGCGACGATTTTTAATGTTTTTCTCCCTGTCAATCCATTATAGACATTCGTGTCTTCCTGTAATTGCCCAGTATCATAATGACTGAGCAGATTCCAAGCTGTGATTCCTTGTTCAAAGCCGCTATTAGAGAGCAAATTCGTGGCACTGCCTAATGTATCGCTTTCTTCAATGATATTCCCATAGGCATCATACTTCGATACAGAAGACGTTTTTCCGGATTGATCCGTTTCGGATACAGGATTTAAGCCATCATAGGCAATCGTGGTTGTATCGCCTTCCGTATCTGTCATGGAGATGACATCATTATTTTTGTTATACTCGTATGTTTCCGTACCATAACTATCTTTCGCCGTTAACACATTCCCCTTGGCGTCATACGTATATGATTCAGTAGGATTCGCTGCATTTTGATCATTCGGATCCCGTGATTCTACTAGATTATTTCCCTCATAAACATAGCTTGTCGTAATGTTTAAACCATCTACGTCTTCGATAATTTGAATTGGGTTCGCTGCTTCATTAAATTTATACTGAATTTTACGGCCATTCGGTTGCGTTACGACAAGTTGTCGTTTTGTTTGGTCATAGTTCATCGTATAGATGCGGTTTTCAGGATCAATCGCTTGGCTTAGCCTGTCGCCATTATAAATGAACTGATTAACGACCGGTTTTTCTTCCGTATGCGTCGGTTCCAATACTTTCTCTAACCGACCAAGTTCATTATATTGGTATCTCGTTACTTCCCCGCCCGTCTGGGTTACTTTTGTTAACAAGTCGTTGTTATACTCATACGTGATGGTCCGGTTTATTGGGTCGGTAACTTTCTGGATTCTTCCGCTTGCGGTGTACTCGATGCTCAGTTTTCTGCCCGACGCATCCGTAATCGACACGAGCTTTCCGTTAGAATAACTATAGGTAGTGGCATTCCCATGTCCATCCACGATTTTCGTTAGCTTGCCATCACTTTTTTGAAAGTAGATTTTCGTTTGATCTTTTGTCGTTAGGATATATTCATCGGTTGTTTCGCTTAACTCCAAGTAAACACCTGTCGGGGCTTTATACGTGCCGTCGGATAATTTTGTGAAGATATGGAGCGTGCCATCTTCATCCGTCAATCTTGCTTCATTTCCTTGGGCCACGATGTTCATTTCCGCATCGCTATGCCATCCTTTTCCAAACAATCCAACCGATGTGGATAAACTATTGTAGGTTCTCGTAATTCCAAGCCCCGGTCCTCTTCCGGAAATCGAAACATCGTCTTCGTCTATAATCAGATTGCCGGTAGCGGCATTCACGCTGCCATACGGAACATCAATGATGGACCAGTACTCTTCTTTTCCTAAATACTCATTCGCCTCCGGAATGTTCACCGTCAAGGCATTGCTGGAAAATACCGTTTCCCCATCCGCATTGTAGGCGCTGAGTCGGAAGTAGTAATTGGTGCTTGTGGCGTATTTTGTCCCCATTTTCGCATACATGGGGGAAGGATCTTTCGGAAGTTCCAATCCTTGTCCATCATGATGCAGCGTTAAGGTGCTGGAATCCCCTTGTTGGATTTCCTCCGGCGTTGGCCAAATTCCTTTGTTTTGCGTCGTCCAATGGTCCACGTCTCCTACATCAAATGCTTCATAGTAAAGTCCATTGAAAATCCACACTTTATACCCTGTCGCTCCAGGAATCTTATCCCAGTTTAACATGACATAGCCAGAGTTGCTCCCCGATTGATTGCTGTAAGCAAACCCCGAAGGCGCTGGCGGCACTCGCAAATCCGGAATACGAGGCATATACGCATCCGAAAAGACGGTTTCCCCTTGAGAGTTATAGGCACTTACTCGAATCCAGTAGTTGGCAGCCGTTGCGTATTTTGTTCCTGCATTGGCATAGACCGGAGACGGGTCAACGGCTAATTCTGCGCCAAGACCATCGTTTACATGCAACTTATATCTACCTGCTTGAATTTCCGTGGAGGTTGGCCAATACTTTTTGTTTTTCGTTGTCCAAGAAGTGACGTTCCCGACATCTAGCGATTCATAGTAGGAGCCATTAAAAATCCAGATTTTATACCCCGTCGCTCCACTCACAGGATTCCATTTGAAATCGATATATCCTGTTCCATTTCCGTTTGTATAACTTACCCCCGTCGGAGCAGATGGTTTCGCCAAATCCGGAATGGTCGGCATATACGCACCGGACATGGCGCTTTCGCCTTGAGGAAAAATCGCACTGACTCGGAACCAGTAGTTCTTGCTGTTTGGATAACTTCCTCCTGAATTTCGATAGACCGGGGAAGGATCGACAGCAAGCTCCGTCCCTAACTGATCTTGGTGCAAGTCGTATCTTCCAGCGCTAATTTCAGAAGGGGTCGGCCAGATTTTTTTCCCCTTTGTACTCCAGGAAGTGACATTGCCTACATCAAACGCTTCATATGATTTCCCGTTATAAATCCAAACCTTATAGCCCGCAGCGCCAGGAACCGGATCCCATGATAAATTGATATATCCTGTGCCATCCCCATTGCTGAAGACCGTTCCTGTTGGCGTATTGGGAACGGGTATCGTATACGTAACAGACAAATATGGTTTATAGCTGCTATTCGTCGTGGAAACGACTTTTTTCCAATACGTTTGTCCATTGCCATTCGTATGAAGTTTCAATCCGTAATTCGGTTTTGTACCAGATGCCCATTCTTTTACCGTATTCGTGACATCAAATTGCGCCCACTGGTCTCTTGCGACATCGACCTTGCCAATGTTGGTGGAGGAAGGTTGATTACTCCATGTTAACGTGCTCGCGGACCATGGACCGTTGACAGCATCTAGCCATAACCCTGTTGGCGTCGTTGCATAGTACGAATGGGTGACATAGACATGGAATGTGGCACTCGTCACGTTCATATTTTTGATGCTCGATAGATCTGGGTTCAAAAAGCCATAGCAAGTGCCTGTTGTTCCATCATAATAACCCACTTTCAAAACGTATTGTCCCTGTGCAGAGTCCCACTTGCTTGATGAGGAACTATAGTTGGTTGTGGGATAGGCGCTCATCACAAATGCATCGGCAGACACCTGAATGGAAGTGCTCGGATCAATATAAACAGGGTATACACGTTTAGGATCCTTCAGCCAATCAGGGTCGGCTTTGACCGTTAAAATATATCCTTGATCATCCTGTTGTAATTCATACGTTACATTCTCTGAGCGCTGCACCTCGCCAGAGTGTTCATCGACATTCGAATCCACCATAAACGGCTTCGGCAGTTCAAACACCTTTTCATGTTCTTGATTTGTCAATAAAATGGAGCCATCGTCTTGAATGTCTGCTTGCAAATCCGTTTTCAGGCGGAATTTGAAAATATGATAGCCAGCAAACGAATGAAGAACCAAATCTTCTTTTGTTGACTCGTTAAATGCAATATTTTGCAGGTCTATGCTCGGAAAAATGTTTTTGTGAAGAATTTTGTTGTCTTTTTTCTTATAGACGGCGGCAACATCCTTCGCTTTTATCGATTGTACGTCATTACCTGCCGCCTCTAAAATAGAATAGGAAATCGAATATCCATTGTAATGGAAATTGGCGTATTCTCCATCGACCATCTTTTTATAAAAGTTTGTCTCCAAAATGGTATTCTCTGTTTCAACGTAATTCGTACTATTGGTACTATCCGTTAAACTAGAAGATACTTCCTCAAATATTTTTTGTCCCTTTTTCTTCACATGAATAGGCTCAAAGTAAATCTTCTTGGTAAACGTGCCATCGCCGTTGTAGTAAACCTTTGTATTCTCAGTTCTTTCCTCTATGATTTCCCCTGGCTTGAGATCACGTTTCAGAGCTTCCGGCACCTTTGGCGGCCCCTCTTTTGGCGCCACACGGTCAACCCCTGATCGGATCGTTTCGGCAAGCCCCTTTGTCGGGACGCTTGACATCACTAAAGCCCATACGACCATCCAAACCAACCATCGTCGCAAACGAATGTTTCTCATATGCTCTCCTTCCCGATTTCCATTACTTTTACAATCAAATTGTATCTTTCCTGCTCCCTGCCATCCATCATTTTCGACAGACAAAGTTCGACATGGCTTTGGGCTGGAACGTCTATAATCCTAATAATGAATGTTGAGATGTTTCCCTTTTTTATTTATTTGAGAACGAGCATAGAAGAAGAGGTAGGCTTTTGAAACGACCCTTTGCAAAACCGTTACAAGGAATTCATGCCCATTTCACATCATGCTTGTGCAATGAAAAAGCAATACCGCCTAACCAAAAGAAAAAACCCCAAACGGTCATGGATGCCTCCCGTTTGGGGTTCGCTCAAGAGTAGAGCACGATCATCGCGATGAAAAAGTACGCCGCGTTGGCGATTTCCAGCATGCCAAGTTTCATGATCGGCAGCGACTTGCCGTATAAATAGACGGCGCGGATGACGCTCGGCGCGTAGGCCAAGACGGCGAACGGCTCGCCGATGGCGATGAGGCCGACGATCAACAGGGCGTGGTAGCCCCATGACAGCCATTTGTACCGCTCGTTTTTCTTTTCGCGAATCATCGTTTTTACGTAAAACGTGCTGCCGATGAAAAAGAGGAAGGAAAACAGGGCGAGTTCAAACGCTTCGATCGTCAACGCCCCGCGTCCGGCGTAAAAGGCGGCGAGGCCGCCGATGCAAAACGCCGCGATGGCGGCTACATCATTCCAAAAGGCGCGATCGTTCTTTTTCTTGCTGTAGTACGTGTTCACCAAGAAAAACGGCACCATGGCGAGCCCGAAGTAGAAAAGCGCCGGCTGTTGCCAAAGAGAGACGGCAAGCGCCGCGGCGGCGATGGCGCCATAGCGGGCGGCGGCGGGCACGTACGGCTCTTTCCGCTTCGTTTTCACCGCCATCAAGAGCGGATACGTCGCCAAATAGAGCGCAAGCCAGGCGACAAAGAGCGGCGCGTGAATCCACGAAAGCCCACCGGCGTACGCCCCGAGCCAAAACGGGATGATGAGCATCGCCCAGGCGCCGTGTTGTTTTGGCATCACCCATTTGCTTTTGTTCGCCATCCGTCTCATCCTCCGCTTACCGGTGGAATAAAGGCGACCGTGTCGCCGGCGTGAAGCGGCGCTTCGTCGCGGACATACTCCTCGTTGACCGCTGTCATGACGCGCCCGAGCGAGATGCCGTAGCGCTCTTCCACTTCGTCTTTCAGTTTTTTCACCGTTTCCGGAACATTCGGCCACATCACTTCCCGCTCGCCGATTTGCTCGCCCAAATGGGCGAAAAACAATAGACGGATCATTCCTCTTTCACCTCCGGTTTTCCGGACGGATACGCCGTTGTTTCCAACTGGTCGCCCACCCAGGCGCTTCCGTCCTCCCATTGCTCTTTTTTCCAAATCGGCACGATTTGCTTGATCCGCTCAATGGCATAGCGGTTCGCCTCATACGCTTCGGCGCGGTGCGGCGAGGAAACCGCGATGACGACGGCGATGTCGCTGATCTTAAGCCGCCCGATCCGGTGGGTGATGGCGGTTTTCGCCCCTGGCCATTTCTCCGCAATTTCCGCCCCGATTTGCGCGAGCATTTTCTCGGCCATCGACACGTACGCCTCATATTGCAAAAAGAGCGTCCTCTTGCCGTTCGTCCATTCGCGCACCGTGCCGGCAAAGACAGCGACCGCCCCCGCCTCCGGACGCATCACTTTTTTCATCACATCCTCGACCGAAATCGGCCGGTCGGTAATGGCAAACAACGGTTCTGTCATGTTCGTGTTCTCACCTCGTTCATGAGCCATGGAATATATTCGTCATCATCGGCCAGCGAAAACACCGGGTGCGCTAGCGGCCCTTCGAGCGGCTCCCAGGCGATGACGGCGCGGATGTTGGCGAGGTGCTGAAGCGACGCCCAATCTTCCTCGGAGCGCACGAGCACGACTTTCGGATGCGGCGCCTGCTTATAGCCTTCGACCAGCACGAGATCGAGCCGAAGCGGCGCATAAAGCGCCAACACATCATCCAACCGCCACAACGGGCGGCGGAGATGAAGCTGCAAAAGCCCGTCCCCTTCCACCGCCGTTGCCACCGCCCCGGCCCGCTCATGGCGGACGGAATCGACGCCTTCCGGCCGCGCGGGCTCGCCGCCATGGCCGTGGTGCTTCACCGTCCCGACGCGCCATCCTTCCCGGACAGCGGCCGCCACCCATTTTTCCATAAGCGTCGTTTTGCCGCTATGTTTATAGCCGACGACTTGCCAGACGTTCATTCGCTTGACCCCTCATCGTCATCCAAAAGCCACACTTCCACCTCATCGCCAACCGCAAACCCTCTCGTTCCGCCCGGCAGCACCATCAAGGCGTTCGCAAAGGCAAGCGAGGTGACGATGTTCGACTTGTCCATGCCGACCGGCTTCACGACAAGCCGACCGTCAACCGCCTCGACCCGGCTGCGCACGAAGCGGGTGAACGGGTTCGGCTTCGGAAAATCGGCGCCAAGGGTGGCTTTCGCTTTTTTCAAATACGGCTTGGCCGAAAACAGCCGCGTGCGCACGACCGGGCGGACGAACAGCTCATACCCGACGTAGCACGCCGACGGGTTTCCGGATAGACCGAACAGCAGCTTGCCATCAATCTCGGCGACGGTCGTCACGCTCCCCGGGCGCATGGCGATTTTGTTAAACAACACGTTCGCTCCGAGCCGCTTGTAAATGGCGGGCAAATAATCGAAATCCCCGACCGAGACGCCGCCGGTCGTAATGAGCATGTCCACTTGATCGAGCGCCTGGCGCACAGCGTGAAAACACGCATCGAGGTCGTCGGCGAGCTGGCCCAAATAAATCGGCTCGGCGCCGCTTTTGAACACCTGCGCCTCGATCATGTAGGCGTTGCTGTTGCGGATTTTTCCCGGCACAAGCGGTTCAGAGACGTCGAGCAGTTCGCTTCCAGTCGCAAAAATGCCAATCCGCGGCTTTTTCGCCACCTTCACTTCGGCGTAGCCGAACGTCGCCAAGAGCGCCGCCACCCCGGGATTGATGCGCGTTCCTTTTTCGACAAGCGGCTGCCCTTTTTTCGCATCTTCCCCTTGAAACGAAATGTTGTCGCCAGGGCGGAACGGGCGTTTAATGGCCATATACGTTTTTCCATCCCGCTCGTACTGTTTGGCGAGCTCCAACATGACGACCGCATCGCATCCTTGGGGAATTTGCGCCCCGGTCATCAAGCGCACCGCTTGAAACGGGCCGACGGGCTGCTTCGCCACTTGCCCGGCGCCGATCGTTTCAATGACTTCAAACTCGACCGGATGGTCAAGTCCCGCTCCTTCCGAGTCGGCGGCGCGAATGGCAAATCCGTCATACGGCGAGCGGTCAAACGGCGGCACGTCATGGTCAGCACGCAAATCTTCGGCCAAATAGCGGCCATACGACTGGCGAAGCGGCACTGTTTCCTCTTCTCCCACTCCGGCATAACGCATCACCCGATCGATCGCTTCCGATACAGGAATCGGGGTTCGTCTTTCGACCATCTCTCTCTCTCCTTTCGATCATACGGCTGGCGGCAACCATATCGTTCTTTCAACGTTGTTGCCATTGTTGCAGCTGTTTTATGCCTTCTGCCAACTTTTCATCAACGACGCTCGCATCGGCAATATGCCGCAAAATCATCTCCCGCGTTTCGCCAAACAAAGCGGCGGACTGTTCGAGCTCTTTCCTCACTTTATCCGCATAGCGGTATTGTTCCTGAATATAGTTTAGCACGTCTTGGGCTCGATTTTCGACTTGATCGATCAGCTCCATCATCGCCGACCATTTGCGAGCTGTATGGATGCTCATTTGGACAACCGTTTCGATCAAAGATGAAATGGCTTCCGTTTGCTCTAGCGACCGCTCGATTTCCTGCTGCACGGCATCGGTTAGCTGGTGAATCGTTTCCGTGCTGTCCGCCGTATGCTCAGCCAATTTCCTCACTTCAGCGGCGACGACGGAAAACCCTTTGCCATGCTCCCCGGCGCGAGCGGCTTCGATCGAGGCGTTTAACGCGATCAAATTCGTCTGGCCAGCGATTTCTTTGATCACTTTCACAATTTGTTCAATTTCTTGCGAGCGGCCGCGCAACCGATGCATCGCGGCCGATGTCGTTTCCATCTCACTGCCGAGCCGCCCCATCGCCTGCTCCATTTCTTCCGACATGCG
Organism: Geobacillus thermopakistaniensis; assembly: GCF_000498995.1. NCBI lineage: Bacteria > Bacillati > Bacillota > Bacilli > Caryophanales > Anoxybacillaceae > Geobacillus > Geobacillus thermopakistaniensis. The sequence continues at coordinate 23,413 of NZ_AYSF01000039.1, read as the reverse complement.
GATACCTTCTTTTGCGGCTGCGACCATCTGACCCGCCGTCTCCACCAACGCGTTCCCTTGTTCGCATAAACGATCGGAAATCGCATATGATGACTTGCTGAGCGTACTGACATTATCAACCTTTTCTTTCGTTCGGTCAACCAGCTGGCCTAATACATGGTGTTGCCCGTTGACCACCTCATGCTGGTGAACGATTTCCTGCAACTCCCCGAGCAATCCTGCCACCGTCTCATGAATGGCTTCCTTTTGTCTCGTGAGCTCGTCTTTCATCTCAGCGAGTTGCCGCTCCAGTTCTGTTTTTTCCTCCTCCCACTGCCTTCCCTTCACCAACGCCCACATATCCGTCTCCCCTTTTCCTTCTCTTGATTGGCTTCTGTTGTCAACACGCTGTATGTTATCTGCTGAACATGTCCGTTCTCATCCACGAAAGCAGACACCGCCTCCGAAAAGGATCAGCAAAAGTCTGCTTTTTTTCATTGTACGATAAAGAAGAAACGTGCTGTTGTGACGTTTATCACATGGATCGATGTCCACTTTTTTTACGCATGTGAGATCCGTCACAACACCTTCGCGGAAAACACGGTATGCTGAAGCTGTAACGATTGGATCAATGGAGGGATGATGAATGGAACAGCGGTTTACTGAACAATCATTGATTGGCGATATTGTTACTCAATTTCCGAAAGCAGCTGATTTGTTTAAAGCGCGGCGCATCGATTTTTGCTGCGGCGGACAGCGTCCGTTAAAAGAAGCGATCGAAGAGCTCGGACTTGATGGCGAAGCGCTTCTTCGCGAGCTGAACACCCTTTACGCGGAAGCGCAAAACAAACCGGCCGGAAACTGGGGCGAAGCGCCGCTAGCCGACTTGGTCGATCATATCATCAACACGCACCACCGCTATTTGAACGAGGAACTGCCGCAGCTCAGCCCGTATGTCACGAAAGTATTGCGCGTACACGGCATGCACCATCCGCATCTTTCCCGCGTGCATAAACTGTTTCATGAGTTAAAAACAGAACTCGAGCAGCATCTCATTAAAGAGGAAACGGGAGCGTTCCCGCTCATTTTGCAATTTGCCGACAACCCATCGCCGGAGAACCGGGAGGCGGTCGAGCGGGCCGTTCGCGAACTGGTCAATGAGCATGATGTCGCCGGTGATTTGATGAAAGAAATTCGTGAAATCACAAACGACTTCACCCCGCCAGAAGACGCGTGCGGCACGTATCGCCTCGTCTACAACCGGCTGGCCGCGCTTGAAGACGATTTGTTTACCCACATCCATTTGGAAAACAACATCCTCTTCCCGCGCGTGTTGGCGGCGGTGAAGGTTTAAAGGAAGAAAGACGCCGATTCGCACTTCCGAAAACATAAACCAAAAACGGGATCGCTTCTTTTATGAAAAGAGCGCTCCCGTTTTTCTTCATCCCCCAATATACGACATTTCAATTTTCGGGCGCTGTTTCGCTGTCTCTGCCGTCCGTTCTTCTGAATAGCGGTCTGTCCGCTCGCTCCAGATGGCGGCGATCAGCGCCTTCAGCTCTTCTTTCCCCGCGCCGGCGCGCAGTTTGTCTTTCAACGACACGCCCTCAGAAGCAAACAAACACGTGTACAGCTTGCCATCGGCGGAAATGCGCGCCCTCGTGCAGCTCCGGCAAAACGTTTCCGTCACCGAGGCGATAAAGCCGACTTCTACGTTCGTGCCCGCGTACCGGTAGCGGCTCGCCACTTCGCCGAAGTACGCTTTTTCAACCGGTTCAAGAGGGTGCATGGCGTTGATTTGTTCATACATCTCTTTTTTCGTCACGACATGGGAGTAATCCCAGCCGTTCGTGGTGCCGACATCCATAAATTCAATCAAGCGGAGCGGAATGCCTTGTTCTTTGAAATAGGCCGCCATCGGCACGATTTGCGAGTCGTTCCACCCTTTTTTGACGACCATGTTCACCTTGACGCCGAGCCCCGCCGCCCGGGCGGCTTCGATGCCTTTTAACACCGGGGTGACGCCGACGCCGATGCCGTTCATTTTTCGGAAAATGTCATCATCCAACGCATCCAAGCTGACGTTGACGCGCTTCAACCCGGCTTCTTTCAGCCGCTGCGCCCATTTCACTAAATGGACGCCATTGGTCGTCAAGCCGATATCGCGCAGGCCGGGAATCGCAGACAGCCGCGCAACAAGCGCGTCCAAATCGCGCCTTAAGAGCGGCTCGCCCCCTGTCAGGCGGATTTTTTCGACGCCCAGCTCGACAAAGCATTCCGATAGAAGCGCCATTTCCTCGACCGTCAACAGCTCGCCTTCCGCCAAAAAGCGAAAATTCGGCCCGAACACTTCGGCCGGCATGCAATAGACGCAGCGAAAATTGCATTGGTCGATCACTGATAACCGCAAGTCGCGAAGCGGGCGGGACAGGCGGTCCATGACGTTCGTTCGGTTGCGCTCGCTCATCGCGCTCCCTCCTTTCTGTTTCGTTCGCCGCACGCTGTTGTCAGGCGGCTTTTTTTATTCCCGTAAACGACCGAGTTTCGTCGCAAAGACCAATAAACTGAATGACAATCCGATCGTGACCGCCACCCATGCCCACGCTAACTCCATTCGCCCCGATTCCATGGCCATATAGACGGCGGTCGGGATCGTTTGCGTTTTTCCTGGAATATTGCCGGCAAACATGAGTGTTGCGCCAAACTCCCCGAGGCTGCGGGCAAACGACAGCACTGCCCCGGATAATAACGCGTGTCTGGCAAGCGGCAGCGAAATATGCCAAAAAACTTGGCGCTCATTCGCCCCATCGATGCGCGCCGCCCCTTCAATGGTTGGATCGACCGCTTCGAGCCCGGTTTTGGCCGCCTGATACATGAGCGGGAATGACACGACCACGGCGGCCATCACCGCGGCACCGGGCGTAAACAGTACGGTCGTATGAAATGACGTTTCGATCCACTGGCCGATGGGGCTATGTCGGCCAAACAAGACGACGAGCAAAAAACCGACGACCGACGGCGGCAACACGAGCGGCAACATAAACACCGTCTCCACCACTGTCTTGCCGCGAAACCGGCGGCGCGCCATCCGCCTCGCCGCCGCTGTCCCTAAGACCGCGACAATCAAGCCGGCGAGGAGCGATACTTTGATCGATAACCAAACCGGTGACCAAAACGATGTCATAGGTCAGCCTCTCTTTGTTCCATCTCCATCCTACTATACGAAAACGAGCAGGCAAACGCTGTGACACTGCTCACATTGATTGTATCATATGGGAGGGGAAATCCGGGTTAGAAAAATTTGTGACAACCTGCACAAAAAAAGTGACAAACGGTGATTTTTTTCACTCTGTCCTTACTGTGATGTTTTTTACAATAGAAGTAGCCGAACAAATGGAGGTGTCAATCATGGAACGGCAAAGCCAACTAGTGGAGAAACGCGATTTTTCCCTCTTGCGCTCATGGCTGCAATCGTCGAAAAAAGTGATTCCGCTTCGCAAACATTCGTTTTTGTTTCAAGAAGGAATGCCCGCCAATGAGCTGTATTTGATTCTTTCCGGCAAGGTGCAAGTAAGCAAAATTTGCCCCGATGGAAAAGAAATGTGTTTCCGCATTTGCGGGAGTGGAGAAATTGTCGGCGAGCTAACGCTGTTTACGAGCGACCCGCGCTATTTATTGACCGCCAAAGTGATTGAATCGGGTGAAGCAGCGGTGATGAATAAAAGCGAACTCGAAGAGCAGCTGCTGATCAATCCGACCCTTACTCTTGAATATATGCGCTGGATCAGCAAACATGCCCGGCGAACGCAGACGAAGTTTCGCGACTTGATTATGAACGGCAAAAAAGGGGCGCTCTATTCGACGCTCATTCGCCTATGCAACAGCTATGGCGTCCCGCTTGAAGATGGGAGTATTTTCATTGATGTGACGTTAAAAAACCAAGACTTAGCCAACTTTTGCGGCACGACACGCGAGAGCGTCAATCGGATGCTCAATGCGTTAAAGCAAGATGGAATTATTTCCATGAAGCGGGGGAGAATCACCGTCCACGACTTGAACTATTTAAAAACGGAAATCCAATGCGAGGACTGCCCACCAGATATTTGCTGCATTGAATGAAATTTAGCGGGCTGTCATAAAGGAGTTGCCAAGCAACTCTTTTATGGACAGCCCCCGCTCTTTCACTAAATTTTTTTCGCCCGCATCCGGCGATAGACGACGTAATGCCGGTTTAAATACGTCACCGGGACGCTCCATACATGCACGAGGCGGGTGAACGGCCAAACGCCGAATAACAGCAAGGCGGAGAGAATATGAATTTGAAATCCAATCGGCGCATCGCTGACGAGCTGCGGCAGCGGCCGAAACGTTAAAATGCCGCGAAACCAAGGGCCGATCGTATCCCGGTAGTCAAACGTCCCGCCGGTTGCTGTATATCCAACCGTATTTGTAAACCCTGTCAAAATGACCATCGTTAATAGCAGCAATACAACAAGATCGCTTTTGCTGCTATGGCGGAGAAGGCGGCGAACGCTCAACCGCCGCCATAAGAGCAATACCACCCCAATCACAGTCGCGACCCCGGCGGCGCCGCCAAACCAGACCGCCCCAAAATGGTACATCTCTTCCGTAATCCCGATCGATTCATAAAATGCCTTTGGAACTAAAATGCCGGCAACATGGCCGAAAAATACAAAGAGAATGCCCCAATGGAACAGAACGCTTCCCCAACGCAACCGCCGTTTCTCAAGAAACTCGCTTGACTTCGCCGACCAGCCAAACTGATCAGTATTGTAACGGTAAATATGGCCGGCAACAAATAACGTCAACATGATATACGGATAGATCACCCAAAGGAACTGATCAAGCAGTGTCATGTGGCCTCCTCCTCTCTTATTGGAATATCCACCCCTTTTGCTTCTTCAAGAAATGCGTCCATGCCTGCAAGACAGCCGTCCAAAACAAAGAAATGCGGGTGGTTAACCTCCTGGAGCCTGTCCGCCAACCCTTTGATGGCCCGCTGGTGGGCGAGAAGAACGTTTTTCGCATCGCTGACTGGGGCGGCGGCGGCAAACTCGAGCATAAGCGGCAAGTAATCTGGCAGCTCATCCTCTGTCAGTTCCAAACCAGCACGACGAAATGCTTCTTTTAGTTTTAACAACGCTTGGCCGCGCTCTTTTTGATCGCCAAACAAGTAGTACGTGAGATACATCGTCGTTCGATCGCTCAAATCAAATGTTCGCACATAGAGCTCGCACAGCTCGTCGACCGCTTTTGTTTTCGCGTAGTCAAGAAACTGTAAAAACCGTTTGCGGGCCGTATGGTTGGCGAGCTTGGAAATTTCATAAAACAGCTGCTCATCTTCCAGCCATTCTCGTTCTGGGTACTGCAGCAAAATGGAAGCGAGCTTAAATAGTCTCTGATGCTCTTCCATCCTCATCCCCCCAATCAAACGAGTAAAAACGTTCCGCATCATATTCAGAGCAGCCGGAACAAGACTCCATAAACGCATAGCCGGCCGTCCCTTGACCGTAAAACGCGTTGCCGGCCTTCTCCCGATGGGAAGACGGAATGACATAACGGTCGGAATATTTCGCGACAGCCGAAAGCTTATACATTTCCTTGACCGTATGTTCATCCATGCCGACTTTCTCGAGGATACTCCGGTCTGGCTCTTTTCCTAGGTTTACCGCCCGCATATAGCTGCGCATGGCCACCATTTTTTTCAGCACCGTGCGGATGACCTCCGTGTCGCCGGCAGCCAACAAATTAGCCAAATACTCAATTGGAATGCGCATTTGGTCAATCGCTGGAAAAATGACATGCGGATGAATGTCGTCCAACCCGCCGTCAAACGCCCCCATGATCGGACTGAGCGGCGGAACGTACCAAACCATTGGCAACGTCCGGTATTCCGGGTGAAGCGGGAGCGCGATTTTTTGCTCGACCGCAAGCTTATAAACCGGTGAGCGTTGCGCCGCTTCAATCCAATCGTCCGTATACCCGGCTTCGCGCGCCGCTTCAATCACGTCCGGATCATACGGATTTAAAAAGATGCGCAAATGGGCGTGGTACAGCTCTTTTTCATCTTGGACCGAAGCGGCCGCCTCGACTTGATCCAAATCGTAAAACACAATACCGATGTAACGGAGCCGGCCGACGCACGTTTCTGAACAAACTGTCGGCAATCCTGCTTCAATACGCGGAAAACAAAACGTGCATTTCTCCGCCTTATGCGTTTTCCAATTAAAGTACACTTTTTTATACGGACAGCCGGTCACACAAAACCGCCAGCTCCGGCACGCGTCATGGTCAACAAGCACAATGCCGTCCTCATCCCGCTTATAAATCGCCCCTGACGGACAAGAAGAGACGCAAGGAGGGTTTAAACAATGTTCGCAAATGCGCGGCAAATACATCATAAACGTTTGTTCGAACTCAAATTTCACTTTTTCTTCAATGCCTTTTACGTTCGGATCTCGTTTTCCTGTTTCATATACCCCGGCTAAGTCGTCTTCCCAGTTCGGTCCCCAAGTGATATCCATGTATTCGCCCGTCAGCTGTGACTTAGGCCGGGCGACAGGCTGGTGCTCCCCTTCCGGACGGTTGATCAGCTGTTCATAATCGTATGTCCAAGGCTCATAGTAATCGTCGATCACCGTCATATTCGGGTTGTAAAACAGGTTTAACAGTTTATTCACCCGGCCGCCGGCGCGCAACTCGAGCTTCCCGTCTTTGAGCACCCAGCCGCCTTTATGCCCGTCTTGGTTTTCCCATTCTTTCGGATAACCGATGCCCGGTTTCGTTTCCACATTGTTCCACCACATATATTCCGCCCCAGGGCGGTTCGTCCATGTATTGTTGCATGTAATGCTGCATGTGTGGCAACCGATGCACTTGTCCAAATTCATAACCATCCCAAACTGCGCTCTAACTCTCAAGCCAATCCACTTCCCTTTTTTCAAGTTTGCGGATCATCACTTGCTCATCCCGCTGATTTCCTGTCGGCCCATAATAATTGAAGCCATAGCTTAATTGTGCATAACCGCCGATCATTTGCGTCGGTTTGACATGGATGCGGGTTGGGCTGTTGAACGTGCCGCCGCGCAGTTTGCTGATTGGCGAGCCGGGCACGTTAATATGACGTTCCTGCACATGGTACATAAACGCGACCCCACGCGGCAAGCGATGGCTGACGACCGCCCGGGCAACGACCACCCCGTTGCGGTTGTACATTTCGATCCAGTCGTTGTCAGCAATGCCGGCTTCTGCGGCATCTTCTTTGTTCATCCAGACGTGCGGACCGCCGCGGAACATCGTCAACATCGGCAGCGTATCTCCGTATGTGCTGTGGTATGACCATTTAAAGTGCGGCGTCAAATAACGAAGAGTGAGTTCTTTGCCGCTGACTTGCGGACGCCGGTCATAGCCGTAAAAGGCAAGCTTTCTGAGCGGCGCTTTAAACGTCGGCAATTCTTCTCCAAACTCAAACATAAGCTCATGGTCCAAGTAAAAATGCTGCCTTCCTGTCAACGTCCGCCAAGGAATCAACCGTTCGACGTTCGTCGTAAACGGAGAGTAGCGACGGTTTCCGGTTTCGCTTCCGCTAAAGACAGGAGTGGTCAACACTTGCCGCGGTTGGACAGTGATAGCCTGAAAGGTAATATGTTCCTCAGCCCGCTCAATGACTAAATCTTTTAGCGGCTGCATCGTCTTTTTCTCCATTTCTCCCCATGCCTTGAGAGCTAAGGAACCGTTCGTTGTGCTTGAAAGCGCCAAAATAGCTTCGGCAGCATCTCGGTCTGTCAACAAACTCGGACAATCTTTATACGGACCTTCCAACGTCGAAGGGCCGAGCGTATCAAGCAGCCATTTGTATTCTTCCTTGGCATCCCAGCTGAGCCCTTTCGCCCCGATTTGTTCACGAACCATCGGACCAAGCGCCACAAACTTGTTGTATACTTCCTTATAATCCCGCTCTACAATATGCAAGCGCGGAAAGTTCACTCCCGGAACCGGCTCTGCCGCCCCATCCTTCCAATTGTTGACAACGCCAAACGGCTGCGCGATCTCATCGCGCGTATCATGCAAAAGCGGGGTAGCTACGATATCTAACACCGGTTTGGAAAAATAGCGGGCGGCCAACTCAGAAAACGTTTTGGCTAACCCTTTAAAGAAATCCCAGTCCGATTTCGCTTCCCACGGCGGAGCAATGGCGGGATTGAACGGATGAACAAACGGGTGCATGTCCGTGCTGCTCACATCATATTTCTCATACCACGTCGCCGCCGGAAGAACAATGTCCGAATACAGCCCGGTCCCAGCCATGCGGAAATCGATATTGACCATCAAATCCAGTTTGCCTTCCGGCGCGTTCTCATCCCAAACGATCTCGCTCGTTTTCAAGTCATCATTTTGTTCGCTGAAATTCGCATGATGGGTGCCGAGCAAATGTTTTAAAAAGTATTCGTGCCCTTTTGCCGAACTGCCGATGAGATTTGCGCGCCAAACAAACATCACGCGCGGAAAATTAATCGGATCGGACGGGTTTTCAATGGCAAATTTAATGTTTCCTTTTTTGATTTGCTGAACGACATATTGAACCGCTTCCTCGTTCGTCTTTGCGTTCGCCTGTTCCACTAGCGCAATGCTGTTGGCGTTAAACTGCGGATAAAATGGAAGCCAGCCTAGTCGGGCGGCCAAATAATTGTAATCGCCGCCATGTTTGTAGCGCGGCTTGTCAACGAGCGGGGAGACGTGTTCATCCATGCTTTGATCTTCATATTTCCACTGTTCGGTGACAAAGTAGAAAAACGACGTCCCGTTTTGCAGCCGCGGCGGTCCTCCCCAGTCACGGGCCATGGCGATCGTCTGCCATCCCTCAAGCGGGCGCACTTTTTCTTGACCGACATAATGCGCCCAGCCGCCGCCGTTAACTCCTTGTGATCCGGTCAACAAGACAAGGTTTAAAATCGCCCGGTAGATGGTATCGGAATGATACCAATGGTTAATGCCCGATCCCATGACGATCATGGAGCGTCCTTTGGAATCGAGGGCATTTTGGGCAAACTCGCGGGCAATTTGCGCCGCCGTCTTTCGATCAACGCCAGTGATCGCCTCCTGCCATGCCGGCGTATATGGCTTCATGTCATCGTAATCGGCCGGATAATCACCAGGCAGCCCGCGGTTGACGCCCATTTTGGCAAGCAACAAGTCAAATACTGTCGTGACATACACCGCCTCCCCGTTTTGCTTAATGGCCTTGACCGGCACTCCGCGTTCGAGCACCGTTTTATTTCCTGCCTCAAAGTGCGGAAACTGCACGACGACGGCATCATCTTGCTGGCCAAGGAACGTCAAAGCCGGGCGGATTCCGATTCGTTTATTGTCCATATCGTTCAGCTGCAAATTCCAATTCCCGCTGTTCTCCCAACGATGGCCAATCGTCCCGTTCGGCACGGCAAACGTCTTTGATTGCTCATCCCAAACAATCGTTTTCCATTCCGCATACTGAAGCGGCATGCCAAGGTCGCTCGCCCGCAAAAAGCGGCCGGCGGTATAACGATCCCCCTGTTTGTTCAGCATGACTAAAAAGGGCAAATCGGTGTATTTTTTAACATAATCAGAAAAATAATCAGCGGATTGATCGACATAAAACTCTTTTAAAATGACGTGGGTCATCGCCATTGCCAACGCTCCGTCCATTCCCGGCTGCACCGGCAGCCAGTTGTCGGCAAACTTCACAAATTCGGCATAGTCAGGGCTAATAGCGACGACTTTTGTCCCCCGGTAGCGCACCTCAACGTAAAAATGGGCATCCGGGGTGCGCGTTTGCGGCAAGTTCGATCCCCAGACAATCATGTAGCTTGAGTTAAACCAGTCTGAACTTTCCGGGACGTCTGTCTGTTCCCCCCATATTTGCGGAGAAGCCGGCGGCAAATCGGCATACCAGTCATAAAAGCTGAGCAAGGCGCCGCCGATCAAATTCAAAAACCGTGCCCCGGCCGCATAGCTGACCATCGACATCGCCGGAATTGGTGAAAACCCAAAAATGCGATCCGGCCCGTACGTTTGAATCGTATACATCAGTGACGCGGCGATCATCGTATAAACGTCATCCCATTTCGCCCGCACGAACCCGCCTTTTCCACGGGCGCGTTTATACCGTTTCGCTTTTTCCGGATCTTCGACAATCGACTTCCACGCGGCTACGGGATCACCTTCTTGTTGCAGCGCTTCTTTCCAAAGCCGCAACAGCGCCCCGCGCACATAAGGATAGCGGACGCGAAGCGGGCTGTATGTATACCAGGAAAAACTCGCTCCCCTCGGACAGCCGCGCGGCTCATACTCCGGCATATCGGGGCCTGTTGTCGGGTAGTCGGTTTGCTGCGTCTCCCATGCGATTATGCCGTCTTTCACATGCACTTTCCAGCTGCACGAACCTGTGCAATTGACTCCATGGGTTGTACGAACCACTTTATCATGTTGCCAGCGGCGGCGGTATGTTTTCTCTACGTCCCTCCCGTATGGCGACAACTCAGCGTGGCCGGCGATTTTTTCCGACCGACCGAAATACTTCAGTTTGCGCAAAAGCGGAGCAGGTTTTTCGTTCATTCCGTTTTGCCTCTCCTTTCTTTGCCTTTCAATTAAAAAAGCAACGCCTCTTCATCCGTGCTATGGATGCGGTTGATATGAAGCAGCGTGTGAAAGCGGGTCAACACCTCGCGATCGATTTGCCCGGGCAACCGCTGCCTAATTTCAGCAATCAACGTTCTCATCATGTCGTGGTCGCGCTTGAGCTGGGTGATCGTTTCAGCCAACTCCCCTCTCTCTTTTGCCTTTTCGCGGTAAAAGCCTTCTTCTTCTGCTTCCGCATGGGCGATGATCCGTGTTTCCCAGTGCTCTACAAGGGCATCCGCCACTTCAGCGGCATGCTCACAACGCCCATCGGTATATAATGTTTCCAACAGTTCAGTTAGGCGCTTCGCTTCGGCAAAGGCGCCATGATGAATAGAACGATGCGCTTCCAATTTTCTTAGTGACGGTCCGCTCATTTCATCATCTCGCTTCCTTTATTTGCACCGATTCCCTCTATTCCCCTATAATTTCCAAACAACGAATGGATTATGCAGAAACGAGAAAAAGATGTTCCTTGTGCTTCCATGTGACGATATTCACATACATTGCACACATGAGTTGTTTAAATTAAAAAGAAGGTGACAAAATGGTTCATCCTCCCACACGCCTTGGAGCCGATGTACTTATCGAATCGCTAGCCGTTCAAGGGATCACCCACGTGTTTGGCTGCTGCCACGAAAGCACGTTGCCTGTCCGTCATGTGCTAGACTCTTGTCCTTGCCTATCATAATCGAAATGAAACATGAACAGGCGGCTGTTCATGCCGCGGACGGCTGTGCCCGCGCTTCAGGAAGACTCGGCGTGGCGATCATCGGGGCGGGAGTCACAAACAGCATTACCGGAATCGCCGCAGCATTAAGCGATTCTGTACCGCTGCTTGCCATTATTGGGCGGCCTTCACCGGAAGAGCATTTATACGCTCCCGATCTCGATATTTTGAGTCTTTGTACGCCAGTGACAAAATACCATTTGCAAGTAAACGAGATCAATGATATTCCATCTGCTATTCAGCACGCTTACGAAATCGCGCTCCATGGCAGGCCCGGTCCGGTGACGGTGGAAGTCCCCGCTCATCTTTTCCGTCAGGAAGCGGCCGGGTCATATCCGATGAAAAAAGCCGCACTTCCGAAACCGAAGAACATTCCGAGAAAATCGCTTGAATTGGAAAAGCGCCCGATCGACCGTTGTTCGCGGCCTGTCGGACGCTCTCTTTTTCTTTTTTTGGTTGTGATGCGAATCACTTCTTTTTCTTTTCACCGCCGTATAATAAGAGCTATAGGACTTTAGGCGGCTATCTCCCGTTTAGGGAAATGGGGAAACATTAATGTCCGCTTGTTTCTGAGCCGTCGTCTTCGCCCGTTTCGGTCACTTTCAGCATGGCGACGGCTCCTTTTTGTGCATGGTTAAACTGATGAGTGACGATCGGGTATGTTCCCGGTTTGGTGACCGTAAATTCGACGACCGCACCGCCGCTTGCCGGAAGCATCACCGTTTGCATCCCTTTCAGATGGTTATTCGGGTTGCCGTCAAGGTATACATCATCCAACACCGTCCCGACAACGTGGAACGAGCTTACTTCGTTCGGGCCGACGTTGTTGACATAGAGGCGGATTTTCTCGCCGACTTTCGCGAGCAACGGTTTTTCTTTCAGCGTAAACGTATCGCCGTTCGTATTCGGATCACCGGGCTTCAAGGCTTTCGTCGAGAAAACGACATAGCTTGGCACACCGTTTTGGAAATCGTTCATATCGTTATATTTATACCACTCATTTTGAACGAGTACATATTCACGGTCGACTTCCTTATCGGTCGGATAGCCGTTTTTCGGTTTGACGATGATCACACCATGCATGCCGTTGGCGATATGCTGCAACACCGGTTTTGTGCCGCAATGGTACATAAACACACCCGGGTTGTTCGCCGGATAGGTGAATGTCCCCGATTTGCCCGGCATCACGTCAACAAAGTCTTTTGACGGAGCGGCGTGGACAGCGTGAAAATCCATGCTGTGTGGAATGGCTGGATCCATATTTTTCAACGTAAAATGGATCGTATCCCCTTCATTGACGACAACGAGAGGCCCTGGCGCTTGGCCGTTGAACGTCCAAGCTTTATACGTTTTCCCTTTGTCGATTTCAATGTCAGTGACTTGCGCCGTCATTTCAACGCGGACATCATGCGGGCCGATCCGCTCCATTTTCAACGGCACCGGTGCTTGGTTCACTCCTTTATGCGCCGCTGACATGTTCGTAGCAGACTGTTGCGTAGTTGCCGCTGTTCCGTTTTTATTTTCCGCCTTTGCCTCTCCTCCTCCCCCGTTGCTGCATGCGGCCAGAAGCGAAGCGGCTAACGCGACGGACAATAACGAAGACATCCTTCGTTTCATCGTTCTCCCCCCTTAGATGATTTGATTTACACCTTTAACGTACGGCATTTTCACTTCTTCCCTGGTGATTTGTATCACCAACAGACGGCCATGTTTGAATGATTTGTGAAATAATGAGCAATATATTTTAATCATGTAACAATAGTGAAACGCATACTCACATTGAATAACAGAAAAACACGCCCAAACAAAAAAAGAGGCTAAAAGCGAACAAGCTTTCAGCCTCTCTATACGGTATTCCATTCAAGAAGCGAACCGCTTCGCCGGTTCGCCGGCTTTTTTGCCAAATACGAGCCGGTTCAGCAAGAAGCAAATAAGGGTAAACAAACTAAGGAGCAGAAAACCGAGCACGTACGAACCTGTTGCATCTTTGATGATCCCCATGACAATGGGCGGAAAAAAGCCGCCAAGTCCGCCCCAGGCGCCGACAAGGCCGGTGACGGCGCCCGTTTCGGCTGGGAACAGCTGCGGCACGAGTTTGAACACCGCACCGTTGCCCATCCCAGACATCACGGCCACAAACAAACAAGCCGCTGTCATCACCCAAATATTTTCCATTCCAAACGCGATCACCAACGCGCCGATTGTCATTCCAGCGTAGACGAACGTCAACACCCGTTCAGCTCCGATTTTATCGCCAAGATAGCCGCCGACTGGCCGCGCAAGCGTAGCGAGTACAGTAAACCCAGCCGCGCGCATCCCAGCATCCACTGGCGTCAACCCATACAAGTCAACGAGCAGCGACGGCAAGTAAATGCCGAAAGCGACAAACGCCCCGAACGTAACGAAGTAAAAGAGCGACAACGTCCACGTATGTTTATATTTCAATACCGACAGCGATTCACGCACCGTTTTTTGTTGTTTCGGCTTCGGCATATCCGGTGTGAAAAACCAAACGAGAACGAGCATGACGACAACCGGAATGATCATCCCCCAAAAAGCCCAAGGCACACCAAACGCTGCGGCAATCGATGGAACGGAAAACGCAGCAACCGCCGTGCCGAAGTTGCCCATCGCGTTAATCCCAAGCGCCGTCCCTTGCTTTTCCGGCGGAGTCAAGCGGGAAACGAACGTCACCGAAATGGCGAACGACGTTCCGGCCATGCCGATGAAAAACGCCCAAAACAGAAGCATCGCATACGAATCTGCAAACCCTGCGCCAACAAGCGGAATGACAAGAAACAAGAGCAGCAGCGAAAACAGCCTGCGCCCGCCGATCCGGTCCGTCCAAATGCCAAGCGGCAAACGCATGATCGAGCCGAGCAGCACCGGAATGGCGACCAAAATGCTTTTTTGCGTCGATGTCAGCCCATACATTTCTTGAAATGTGCTCGCAAGCGGCGAAAACACAGCCCACACGGCGAACGAAAACATCATGGCGAATGTCGTAATCGGCAGCAGCGCCTTTTGTTTATTCATGAAAAGCCCCTCCCTGACTTTCAAAATATGTGGCTTTGTTCGTAATTCCATCATACGTAGGCATGGAAAATAGATTTGTGAGGTTCATCACATTTCAAGTTGTTGTCACCATTTCGTCAAAATCATTGTCATTGTTTTGTCAAATTTGATTTTTTATCACTTATATTGTTTCCTTTCCCGGAAACCATATGTATGGGAAAACGTAACAAAGGTGGCCAAAAAAATCCGTTCCCATCAAGGAACGGATATGATTGATATGATTGATTGGGTGAGACACGTCTCTTTTGCAGCATTTCATAGTTTTTCAAACAGCCCCACCCAAGCCCAAGGAGCGGGCTCCGTTCACCACTGGAAGCAAAAGGAGAACATTCCTCTCACCCACTCGCCCGTATCTCCTGCCTCATAAACAACCAATACGCGATCGCAAAGCAGATGAGGGTGGCGGCAATGAGCGCGGTCGCCTGCGGCCAAATGAGCAGCAAACTTTGCGAGAACGGCAAGGGGGCCGCAACAGCGCCGGCCGTTTGCTCCACCGTGACGATCCCTAGCGTTCGGACGTCCGGCGAAAGCAAGGCGGTTGTTGATTCATTGAACAAGTAGCTCGGCGACAATCTCATGAGACCAAGCACCAACTCTTGACGGCCGACCGCCTGCTCGACGGACGTAATGGCGTCAGACTGCAAAAACGATTTCGCAAACACTTCCACGATCATCGAGTAGAAAAGATTGAAAAACAGCCAAACGGCCATCGACGACAACGCGGATGTCGCCGCCTGGCGGAAGACGACGGAAAACAAAATGCCGAGATTCAGCCAAAAGGCGATATACACAAGACATAACAACAAAAAGCAGACCATGCGGGCAAACTCTTCGAAAGTAGGCGGAATCCCCAAGACCAAAATGCCCAACGCCATCACGAGCAGGCCGAGCGAAAGAAACAAAACAGCATTCAACAACAGCGCAGCGACAAACTTGCCGTTGATCACATAATCGCGCGGAATCGGCTGGGCCATGAGCCGGCTTAACGTCCCCCGATTCCGCTCCGAATTGATGGCGTCAAATCCAAGGGCGATGCCGAGCAGCGGCCCGAGAAAGCTGACAAACGTCAGAAACGAAGGCAACGTTCCGTCCGAGACGGTGAATAATTTTAGAAACAAGTAGGCGCCTTTCGCGATTTCCTTGGCCTCTTCCGAGGAATCCAACGCGTCCCGGATTGTCGTCATCGCCGTATACAGCGAGCCGAAGCAAGTAAGCAAGATGAGGGCGATTAAAATGATCATGCGCCAACTCGTCAAATAATCGGCCAGTTCTTTTTTGACAATGGCCGAAAAGGCGCTGTTTGCCCCTCTTGCTCGTTTCTTCTCATCAAGCGCACCCACCTTCAGCCGTTCGCTCCATCTTTTCACATATGAAAAAACATCGTTTGCCCATCGCTCTTCCTTACTGGCCTTCACGTACATCCCTCCCTTCAAAATAGCGGTGATAAATCTCATCAAGTCCAAAATCCCGCCGGCTGAGATGGAACAGCGAAGATCCTGATTCGATGATCGTCTGGCTGATGGCGGCGCTCACATCCGTTTGGCAATACACATCCCATCCATCTTCCGTTTGCTCCACTTTATTGACGCCCGGAATCGCCTCGATTTTGGACCGTAAGGAAGCGTCAAGCGGCGAAGCAACCACATGGATGACATAGGCATCCTGCAAAAACAGCTGTTGCGCCAGGCGTTCGATATTCCCTTCGGCCAACAATCGGCCGCCCACGAACAAGCCGACTCGGTCGCAAATTTTCTGCACATGGTGCAATTGGTGCGAGGACAGCAGGACCGTGATGCCTTCATGGCGGCTCAAATCGCGGATCAGCCGAAGCAGCTCGCGCACTCCCTCAGGGTCGATGCCCAACGTCGGCTCATCCAAAATGATCACTTCCGGGCGCTTCATCAACACATCGGCCAAGCCGAGCCGCTGCCTCATTCCCCGCGAGTATTTCCCCGCTTTTTTATGGGCCGCATCGGTCAAATTCACCTTCTCGAGTAGCTCCCACGCTCGCTTTTCCGCCTCGGCGCGAGGAATGCCGTTTAACGCTGCCGTATACAGCAAGTTCTCCAACCCTGTCATGTGATGGTAAAAGCCGACATCATCCGGCAAGTACCCGACTTTCCGTTTAACGTCAATGGGATTTCGCACTGGATCGATCCCGCATACCCTAACCATGCCGGACGTCGGCTCGGTGAGCCCGAGCATCATCAAAATCGTCGTCGTCTTTCCGGCCCCGTTCGGGCCAAGAAGCCCAAAAATTTCCCCTTTTTGAATGGAAAGCGACAAATGGTCAACCGCCCGATGGTCGCCATACGTTTTGCACAAGTTGTCAAGCTCGATGACAGCGGGTGCTGCCATGCTTACCTCCTCCCGTATGTTTTGATCAAATAGTACAGCCCTCCGGCCACCCCGAGAATGATCAACACCGCCACCACTCCCCAAACGGTCGACGTTTTGACCGAGACGCGGAACGCCGCCTCCGCCGACGTTTCCGCCGTTTGCGCCTGGAAGTTGACAACATAATCCCCAGCGATCGCTTCATCCGACGCTTTCACTTTCGCCTTGACTGTTTTGGAATCGCCCGGGTTCAGCTGGGCGATCGTGCTTTGATCGAATTCCACTTCCCAATCAGGCGGAGCGTCAGCCGTCATATTGATGTTCAAAAGTGGAGCGCTTCCGGTGTTTTTGACAACAAGATCGATCACCCGTTCATGCCCCGCCGTCACATCGGTGCTTAAGTTTCCTGACGGCGTCGTCAGTTTGAGCGCATACGTGCCCGTAATGACCGCTTCTAACGTCAGCTCAGCCGACGTATCGCTCGTTTGCGCTTTGATCGGGATTTTGTACGTGCCCGCTTTCACATTTTCCGGCGGTTTAACCTCTACGGTAATGTCTCTTGATTCATTCGGCTCGAGCTTCACCGACGTAACGGAATTGCCTTCCGATTTGAACGTGACTTGCCAACCTTTTTCCGCCGCCGAACTTAACGCGTAATTTTGCGTCTTGGCAGTTCGATTTTTCAGCGTGACATCATACGTGAAGCTCGAATCCGCGTGCCCCTCGAGGTTCGTTTGTTCCGACGTCAGTTCCGTTTTAAACGATCCTTGTTCCGTCACGCGGACAAGCAGCGGCAATTTCGATGAACCACTGTCCCCTTTCGCGACGAGCCAAAAGCGGTAATCCCCCTTGTCGACATCCAGCGGCACGGTCACTTCCAACGTGACCTCTTCTTCTTTTCCGCCTCGGACGGACAGCTGCTCAATCGTTCTCCCCTCAGCGGTAATCGAAGTCGACCATCCTTTCGGCAGGTGGTCAAACGAGAAGGTGACGTTTTCAATGTTGGAACCGTTGTTGATGACATTGACCGTATAGTCGATTGTTTCCCCCGGCGTCACGGAAAGCCCGGTGTATGGCGTGAAGAGAACAACACCGCTTGCCGCCGATGCCGGGCGGATCGGAAGAAGAAGCGAAAAGAGAGTCAAGATCATGGCGAACATCATGATGATCCTGCTTTGCACGACATTCACTCCCTCCTTCTGTTTTCACTTCGTATACGCCAGAAATGGATCAATGGATTTGTTTTGCAGGAGAAAAATTCAGTTGTAGAATAGATGCAGAGCAACCATTCCAAGCATGCGTCGGGAGGTGGGCAAGATGGAAGACCGACGGAAAGACCTCGAACTGCTCGAGAAGATCGCCGAAGGCTCGCGCGCCGCCTTTGACCGTTTTTACGAAAAATACGCTCCGATGGTCTATCATATCGCTCTTCGGATCGTCGGCGACGAGGTGGAGGCGGAAGATGTCAGCCACGATGTGTTTCTCGAAATCTTGCAAAAACCGCATCAATTCGACCCGAAACGGGGAAGCGTTCAAGCCTTTCTTGCCGTGAAAACGAAAAGCCGGTCGCTCGACCGCCTGCGCAAGAAACGGGACCTTTTAGTGAGCCGCCTTGAGGAAGCAGCTTTAACAGAAAAGGGGGCGGAATTTGATTTTCTCCGCCAACTGGAACAACAAGTCATCATAGACGCTTTAACCCATCTCCCCGAGGAGCAGCGGCAAGCCATCATTCACTTTTACTTTCATGGGGAAACACAGCGGGAAATCGCCGCCGCGATGAACAAACCGTTAGGCTCCGTCAAGTCGCTCATCCGCTACGGCTTGCGCAATTTGCGGAAACAAAAAGAGCTGTTCCACTGGATGGGGGCTGGCAGAGGTGAAGAACAGCATGAAGCATAGCCATATTTCGGAAGCAAAAATCGTGGACTGGCTGTTAGGCATGCTGCCAGAGCAAGAAAAAGAAGACGTGTCCAACCATCTAAAGCAGTGCCTTGAATGCCAACGCTTGCTTGAAGCGTGGAAAAACATCGGGCTTAAGGAGGAAGCTCAATATGAAGCACCTCCCCTTTCTCATAAAGAGCGAATTTGGGCCCAAGCAGAAGCGCAAAAACAAACGAAGCGGATGCGGCGCGGTCTCCGCATGGCAGGCGGGTGGATCGGTGCAGCTTTGGCCGTTTTCCTTTTCACCTTGCGCCTTTCCGCTCCCAGCGACGGACCAGCCGCTTCCCATGACCGATCGGATGAGCCATATCGATACCAGATTGTCGAACAACATACCGACATTCCGATCGAGCGAATCATCCATAATCCCAAAACGAAACAAATTCCGATTGAGCCATCGGCGCTCTTTCAACAGATGGACGGCACGATTTGGCTCAATGACGATACGAAGGAAATGTTGATGGAAATTGAAGGGCTGCCGCCGTTTGCGGCCCGCGATTATCAATTGTGGATCATTTACACCAACAACGAGGTCAAAGGGGAACTGTTGACGATCCGCCACGGAGCGGCGCGCATTTTGATCACCGGCGAGGATGTCAAACAGTTCAAGCAAATTAAAGCGAGCCTCGAACCAAAAGGGGGAAGCGCGGCGCCGACCGGGCCCGAGACCTTTATAGTCGAGTTGAACCACGAATGATCTTTCAACAAAAATGGGGAAGGGCGCCTGCTCCTCCCCCGTATGTTTTGAACACACATCCAACATCCGCCGCATGCGCCCGGGCAACCGTCTCACGAACGCCGTAGCGCCGTCATTTTAAGCGGCCGTTTTTCACCGCCCTCTTACCGTTGGCTTCGCTCTTTTGTCCGCAGCGCCTTTGGAATGTAAACACAATACGGCTCGCTTTCCAAATAGTCGCCCGTTACAGCGTAAGCGCGTGAACGAGAGCCGCCGCACACATATCGGAACTCGCAGACGCCGCATTTTCCTTTATATTTGTCCGGATTGCGCAAGTCTTGGAAAATCGGCGAGTGTCGGTAAATGTCCGCCAGCGGCGTTTCCCGGACGTTCCCGGCTTTGACTGGCAGCAGCCCGCTCGGATAGACGTCGCCAATATGGGAAATAAAGACGAAACCGTTGCCGTCGTTTACTCCTTTCGGCGCGCGGCCGAGCCCGTCGACTTGTCCGGTCAACCCTTGGTTCAACACATCTTCGTAACGGATGCCGCCTTTTGTCGCTTTTCCTTCGCGCATTTTCGCCTGCAGCACAACGCGGCGGTAATGCTGGCCGGCTGTCGTTTTAATGTCAAACGGAACGCGCTTGCTCGTTTCATACAACCAGCGGAACACCCGCTCATGCTCGATGGGGGAAATCATGTCCTCCTCCTTCCCCCTGCCTGTCGGCACAAGGAAAAAGACGCTCCAAAGGACGCATTTCAGCTTCTCAACCAATTCCGCCATTTCATCAAGCACATGAACGTTGTATCGCGAAATGACGGTGTTGATTTGCACGGGAATGTCGAGCTCATGCAAGTATTGAATCGCACGGATCGTCAAATCAAACGAGCCGCTCACGCCGCGGAAATGGTCGTGAATCTCGGCGTTCGGCCCGTCAAGGCTGAACGCCCAGCGCGACAGACCGACCTCTTTTGCTTTGCGGATCGCCTCTTTCGTCACGTTCGGCGTCGCGCTTGGCGTCATTGACACGCGCAGCCCTTTATCGATCGCATATTTCGCTAAATCGTACACATCCGGACGCATGAGCGGATCGCCGCCCGTAAAGACGAGCATCGGCTGATCCATCTCGTAAATCTCATCGATCAGTTTTTTCCCTTCCTCAAACGTCAACTCGCGCGGATCGCGATGGTATTGCGCTTCAGCGCGGCAATGAAGGCACTTGAGTTGGCACGCCCGTGTCAACTCCCAAATGACGATAAACGGGTTTTTATTGAAATCGTGCATCCAATTCCCTCCTTGGCCTCCATTGTACCGCAACATTCAGGCGCGTTATGTGATATCGATCACATCCGCAGCGAGGCCACAACAGATGGCGATCGTGCCATGAGCGAAGATGACAGCCGTTTAAACAGGCGGTATAACATTTAAGTAAAAACGAGTGGAGATGAGACGATGCCAGACGGGGTCTCGTACCACGCCAAAGACATTTCACGAAGTCGCGAAACGAACGGGGCTGACCGTCCTCGAAGTGGCGGACTTGGCGAAGGAAATCAACCTCCAGTCCAATAACGTAAAAGAGCCGAAGTCGTGCGGTTCTTTTTCGCCCTATTGCCGTTTCATAAAATTCAAGGTCATCATCAAAAGGTGCACTTGACCTTTTATTGACAGTTATTGTACAGGCGAAATCATTTTTCACTTGCGTATCATGAGCGTCTTCCTGCATCAAGTGCATTTTATGGTGAAAAGCCGGGAAAAAGAACCATTTCGTGGTCAAGGATGGCTCTTCTGATTGAAAAAAAGTATATGCTGTGTCTCCTTCGGCCACAATTCCCCCTTCACCGGTACTCTCCCTCCGTATTGACATTGCGCCATACGGTTTCATCCGCGGCAAGCTGTTGGGCGTCAACATAGCGGACGCGGGCGCCGTCAATAAGCGAGATCATCCGCCGTTCGCCGGCGTCAAGCAGCTCGGCGATCACGGAACGAAGCCGACGATGGTATAGAGCGACCAATGGCTCTGGGCGGCCGCCATGGAGTGGAACGATGGCGTCAAACGTCGGATCGATATAGGAAGCAAGCCGCTCCGCCACTTCCCGCCGCATGTACGGCATGTCGCACGGCAGGACGAACACCCAGTCGGCTCGGCTCTGTTCCATGACGGTGTAAAGGCCGGCAAGCGGCCCACAGCCGCGGCAGCGCTCCACATCGAGCAGCACCGGGATGTCCGTTTGCCGGCGGAATTCATCGATAAGCGACGGGTGGCTGACGATGTACAATTCATCGGCGACGGATCGCAGCGCCGCGACGGACCAAGTGAAAAACGGAGCTCCTTCGTGCAACGCAAACGCCTTCGGCCGCCCAAACCGGCGCGACTGGCCGCCGGCGAGCACCGCTCCGGCAATCGTTTGTTTCATCATGCTTCCCCTTTCCGGACATCCATCGTTTGTTTTTACCGTACCATACCAACCGGCGAAAAAAAAAGATTTCCGCCTGTCGACGGAAATCCCTATGGAGCGGATGATTTATTTTTTGCCGATCGCCACCCGCCATACGTCCGGCCCTTCCTCTAAGTACTCCCACGTAAACTGATCCGGACGCTCCATCATAAATTGGTATTGCAACGGACGCGGATCATGGTCATTGACAAGCTCCATTACTTCCCCCGGCTTCAGGCTGTCAAACAGCCNCCCGCCATACGTCCGGCCCTTCCTCTAAGTACTCCCACGTAAACTGATCCGGACGCTCCATCATAAATTGGTATTGCAACGGACGCGGATCATGGTCATTGACAAGCTCCATTACTTCCCCCGGCTTCAGGCTGTCAAACAGCCGGAAAATCGCCGGATGGCGATCCCGCGGCGGATAGTCCGGGGCGTGGATTTTGGCAGCAAATTGGTTCATAACATTGGCCTCCTTTGTAGTATAATGAATTATATACTTTATCATAACCGCTTGAGCCTTGGGCGGTAGTGACGAGCGTCACAGCCCGAAGGTGAACATGTTCAATCCCCATGAAAGGAGAAATGGCGGTTGGAAGAGCTTGTTGGCTTTTGCGCGCAATGCGGCAAGCCGATCCATTGTCTGCATGGGTTCTTAAATGGCGTCGTCAGCCGAGAAACAGAGACGTTGTACTGCTTTCCGTGCCATGACAAGCAAAAGGAAATGGAACACACCACGCCGGACAAATGCCACAAGTGATTGAAAACGCTCACAAACGAAGGGAGCTGACCCAAAAATCCGCTAAAAAGCGGACTTTTGGAGCCAGCTCTTTCTTTATTAAGTAAGCCGTGTATTGATCATGAACGATTCCGAATCAAACCCTTTTATTAAAACAATGTCGCTGTCGGGATTAACATGACCGTACAGGCTAAAACGCGCTCCTTTTCCTGGATGGATGCAAAGCGACAATGACACAAAACGTTATGTTCAAATTTCTGTGAATCATTTATAATATGAATGGGAAACGATGATCCTCGTTTGTTCTGCGCTACAATCCCATCCCTTTCCTCAACCACTTACTCTACACGCTCGTTTCCCCCAATCCTTAAAAGAAAGGAGCGATTCATCATCACCCACTTTTTCATGGCTACTATATAAGAAGGGAGGATTTTCCTTGGAAGCGATATTGAACCAAATTTTGGACAAGCTCCAAATGATCGAACATGAAGTAAGCGATATCAAAACAAACATGGCAACGAAACAGGAACTCGAAGAAGTGAAGCAAAACTTCTCAACAGAGCTTGAGGATATTAAAGCCAACATGGCAACGAAACAAGAGCTTGAAGAAGTGAAGCATAGTTTCACAAAAGAGTTCGAAGATATTAGAACCAACATGGCCACTAAACAAGAACTCGAAGAAGTGAAGCATAGTTTCACAAAAGAGATCGAAGACATTAAAGCCAACATGGCCACCAAGCAGGAGCTTGAAGACATCAAAGCCAACATGGCTACCAAGCAGGAGCTTGAAGACATCAAAGCCAACATGGCTACCAAGCAGGA
>NZ_AYSF01000038.1:0-57530 GCF_000498995.1 Geobacillus thermopakistaniensis | reverse complement strand
CGCTTCGGTTTCCCAAACCGCTTCGGGTGGTGGATTCGACGACCGTCACGGTCGGGAAAAACCGCCTCCCATGGGCTCCGTGTCACGGCGAACGCGCCGGAGTGAAGCTGCACGCCGCGTATTCGCCGGAATCCTCGCTGCCGGCAGACGTGGTGGAAACGACCGGACTGCGTCATGATGGCCCGGTGGGAGAACAGTTGACGAACCCTCAACAAGTGCTCGTGGAAGACCGGGCGTATGTCAAAATCGAACGCCTCGATCGATTTGTGGAGCAGCATCAGCTCTTTGTCATTCGGATGAAGGACAACATCGAACTTCATCAGAAAAAAAGCTTGAAACGCCTTTCCAGCACATCCTCATCGGTTCAAGCCGACTTCACGTGCCAGTTGGGGACGAAACAATGCCGNTCAAAATCGAACGCCTCGATCGATTTGTGGAGCAGCATCAGCTCTTTGTCATTCGGATGAAGGACAACATCGAACTTCATCAGAAAAAAAGCTTGAAACGCCTTTCCAGCACATCCTCATCGGTTCAAGCCGACTTCACGTGCCAGTTGGGGACGAAACAATGCCGATCGACCAAGCGTCACCGGGCGTGATCTTTCGAGATGCAAATGGCCGCGACATTCGGGTCGTGACGAACCTCTTCCATGCGTCTGCGGAAACCATTGCCGACATGCACCAACAACGTTGGACCGTTGAAGTCTTTTTCCGCTGGGTGAAGCAATATCTGAATGTCCCGACCTTGTTTTACACCACCGAAAATGCGGTATACAACCAACTGTTTGCGGCGTTCATCGCGTATGTGTTGCTGCGATGGCTGTATGATCAAACCAAAAAACAGACGAANGTTCGCCGTTTTTTCTCTGGGCAGCTTCCTCTCGATTGGAAATCCGGGATGGCCGCTGCTTTGTTTGAGTATGCCCAAATTTATGGAAGACGTATGTCTAATTTTGGATAATCAACACTCGTGTTGGAGCATATTCTTTGGAATGAGCTTGGCACACAGGAAGATTATAAAAGAGAATTCGGAGACACACCGATTACAAAGCTCGTCCGCCAAATCGTCGGCCTTGACCCGCAGGCCGCCAACGAAGCGTTTTCCGAATTTTTATCAAGCGAACGGTTGAACATCCAACAAAGCCGTTTTGTCAAATTGATCGTCGATTACTTTGTGAAAAATGGAGTCATGGACAAGCGGGTGCTGCAGGAAGAACCGTTTAAAACTGTCGGCAGCATTGTTGAACTCTTTCAAGACAACATGGACGGCGCGCGGAGGATCATTAGCATTATCGATGGGATCAACCGGAATTCGGAAGAAATTGCGGGGGCGTGAGCGGTGGATGGCATCAACCGAGAAGTGGTTCTATTGGGGATGGATGAATCACGACCATGATGGCACGGATGGAGAAACGCTGTCTTTCCTAGGGGCAGTGCATGATAAGGAGCGCTGAACGTGAGCATTTCGTCTCTCATTTTGCTTTTGTTGATCATGTCGATCGTGTTGTTCGTGTATGGTGTTGTCCAAAAGAGCAAAGCCGCGAAACGGATCGCCTTTGGCCTCTTCGTCGCATCGGTCGGATTGGCCGGTTTTGTCGTGTTTCTCATCGGTTATATGTAACGGAAAGCCAAAGCCGAACACGCTGTTCTGTGTGTTCGGCTTTGCGTTTGCGGCGCTTCGGGAGGGAATCATTCGGAGAAGATGGGGCTCGTGCTTAAAGGCCTCAAGGACTGGGACCCTGCTGCAAGGGGAGGCGGCCGTTCAGGGCGGGTTCACCCGCCTTGCTTCATCTACCATTTTTTGGTTTGGTAGTTATTTTAAAAAAACAACGAAGAAAGTGATTCATTTTTTTGCACAAGGAAAAGTGTAGGGGATATAAAGAAAATGCAGAAAAGAATGATATATAAAAAAATTATTGAAGCAGAAGTGTGTAGTATTTATAATATTATTTGGTTATGTGTTATACAACAAAAGTAATCAGCTGGCATAGGAGGGATTGGATTGATTGAAAAGCTCGTGGAAACGGTGAACGGGTGGCTGTGGAGCCCTTTCTTAATTGCTTTTATTGTCTGTTGTGGTTTGTATTTTAGCATTCGCACCCGCTTCCTGCAAATCCGCCACGTGAAAGAGATGATCCGGCTTGTGACGACGGGGAAGGGCTCTGAGGCCGGGGTGTCTTCTTTCCAGGCGTTGACGATGTCGTTGTCCGGCCGCATCGGCGTCGGGAACGTGGCCGGGACGGCGACGGGGATTGCGTACGGGGGGCCGGGAGCGGTCTTTTGGATGTGGGTGATCACCTTTATCGGAGCGGCGACCGCGTATGTCGAGTCGACGCTGGCGCAAATTTATAAAGAGGAACAAGACGGACAGTACCGCGGCGGTCCGGCTTTTTATATTGAAAAGGGCCTTGGCTGGAAATGGTTTGCGGTTGTGATTGCCGGGGCGATCATTCTCTCCATGGCGGTGTTGATGCCGGGGATTCAAGCGAATTCGATCGCGGATGGGTTTTCGAATGCGTTTGGCATTCCGAAATTGGTGACGGGAATTTTCGTGATCGCTGTTCTTGGCTTTACGATTTTTGGAGGAGTGAAGCGGATCGCGAAAACGGCGGAAATTGTCGTGCCGTTTATGGCGGTTGGCTATTTGTTGGTCGCGATTGCGATTATTGCGGTGAATATTGAGAAAGTCCCGGATGTGTTTGGCCTGATTTTCAAAAGCGCGTTTGGCGCTGATCAAGTGTTTGGCGGCATTCTTGGGTCGGCCGTGATGTGGGGGGTCAAACGCGGCCTTTATGCGAATGAAGCGGGGCAAGGGACGGGCGCCCACCCGGCAGCGGCGGCGGAAGTGTCCCACCCGGCGAAGCAGGGGCTTGTGCAGGCGTTTTCGATTTATTTGGACGTGTTCTTGGTCGTGACGGCGACGGCACTGATGATTTTGTTTACGGGTCAATACAATGTGATCAATGAAAAAACAGGCGAGCCGATTGTGGTTCATTTGAAAGGAGTGGAGCCGGGCGCAGGGTATACGCAGGCGGCGGTGGACACGCTCTTCCCGGGATTCGGGTCGGCCTTTATTGCGATCGCTCTGTTCTTCTTCGCGTTTACGACGATGTACGCGTATTACTATATTGCCGAGACGAACCTCGCCTATTTGGTGCGCAGTGAAAAGAGGGGAACGGCCTTCTTTGCCTTGAAGCTCATCTTTTTGGCGGCCACGTTCTATGGAACGGTCAAAACGGCGACGACGGCGTGGGCGATGGGCGATATCGGGCTTGGAATCATGGTTTGGCTCAACTTGATTGCGATCCTGTTGTTGTTTAAACCAGCCTATATGGCCTTAAAAGATTACGAAGAACAGCTGAAGCAAGGGAAAGATCCGGAGTTCAATGCGTCAAAATACGGAATCAAAAACGCGGCGTTCTGGGAAAATGGGTATAAGAAAGCCGGAGAAAAGAAAAAGGAAGCTTTATGATGATCGCCTTGTTGCAGCCATCCATGTCTAAGGTTCACCGTACGTTGGTGAGGTTGGTGGTGTTGAGAGCATACGGCGCGAAACCGATCGTTCCTGAAGCGGAGGAGTCTTGCCTCGTTTGATTTTGCTTTCCTAAAAAAACGTTTTGCTGTGAAGGTGAGGTGATTGTTCACCGGTCTTCTAGCAGTCAAGGGTGTCCCGTTGCTTTTGGGACACCCTTTTTCTATTACCATCGATTCACTAGGAGAGCGGTGATTTGCTAGTGCAACCGTTTCCTAGAATCGTTTCTTAAGTAGAGAAACCTGTCGCGTCGGTTTTGCTTTTCGCACGTTTCCCCATCAATCAAGGAAAACAACTGTTTTTCCATCAGCCTTCTAGAGACCCTTTTTCTATGAATTCCTTTTTCGGCGGTCATTCTTTTTTCTTCACCTGAAAGCGTCCCTTTTTACACAGAATGATGGCGTTTGCCCGCTCATACATCCAATAAATGGGATAGAGTGTGACGAGAAACACGATGATTGTTGGCACGTGTTCGACCACGGGCCAATAAGCTGCTGCAAACGCCTTGATTTGGACTGTCAGGAAAAGAAACAACGGGACGATGCCGGCTGCGGCCAGCAGCAAAAACGGCGTGATTCTCGTTTCTTTCAGCTTCACATCGCAATACGGGCATTTCATGGTCCAAGGCGAAGAAAAATGCATGACATCTTTAACAGTAATGGGATTCGTGCACTGCGGGCAAGAGATGAAAGGATCCATCTTCCCGTTCTCCTTCCTCTATAAGATGCAGCTGTTCGTCGTCATTGAAACCGCCTTTGCGCCCCCGTGAATCCATGCGATTTTTGTCATCATGATGACTCCTCATCCGCTTCCACCAAATGCTTGAGAGCCGCAAGCCGTTCATCCCAATACTGTTCAAAGAAGGAAAGCCATGTTTTCAATTCGGCGAAGGGTTCGGGATTGAATCTGTACCTCGTTTCGCGCCCGGCTTTTCGACGGCTCACTAAACCTGCTTCCGCTAGGATATGAAGGTGCTTGTTGACGGCTGTACGGCTGATCGGAAACGATTTGGCAATCGCGGCGATCGACAGCTCGTTGTCGGCCAGCAGCTGCAACATCTGGCGGCGAGTCGGATCGGCGATGGCGTGAAACACATCGTGCTTCGGCGCGGAAACGGTCCGTTTATCCTTTGAGATATGCAGGAAGTTTTTGGTTGACAATGTTCTCCCACCCGTCATCCATAATCTTGCGAACGACTGTGTGAGGCTGCCCAAATTCGGTTGTTTTGTCCGCATCCCATCCGGAATGGATCAGGGTGAATTCTGTTTTTCCGTCTTCTAATGCTTTTAATTCAAACGTAAGGTGCCAATCCTTTCCCCAGTCAAACCCCAAGCGGTTAGGTGGATCGAGCTCTGTCACTTTGCATGGCGAATCGCCGAATGGCCCTGCGTGCAAAACAAACTGGTGACCTAAAATCGGCTCAAACGTATTGGGCATCCACCACGCCGCAATACCTTCGGAGGTCGCCACCGCTTTCCATACTTTTTCAATGGGGGCATTCAGCACAATCGTTTTGCGGATTTCCGGCAATGTTTGCTTGGTTTCCACAAGAACTCCTCCATTCATTGGATATGACACCAATAGGTTTCAAAATAAATATATCACCTTTTAGTGTTAAAAGCAAATGAAAACGAATGCAGCTCCCATCGATCGGGAATGATGTTCTGCCGTTTTCAATGAAAGTCGTTCCTTGTTATAATGAAAAACGTATGTTTCCGCCAAGCATAAGTCCGTTGCGACAAAGTGCACAATACACTCAAGAATGAAATAAGGCCGATTCATTTCGAAAAGGAGGGAAACCATTGGGCGGTGTGACGAAACATTCGTTTGTGGCAGAAGTTCATCAGTTGGATAAAAAAGGAATTGGACAAGCCGTCGTTTGGCGTGAAGAGGACGGAAAGAGAAAGAAGCTCAAACTCGCCATTCCGTCTACACTTCCCGGTGAGAAGGTGCGAGTCGTTGTCGATGAGCCAAAACGGCGCAGAGTTCAGGCGCGGTTGGAAGAAGTGATTGAGCCGCATCCGGAACGGCTTGCGCCTTCGTGTCCGCACTTTGACCGCTGTGGCGGCTGTGTCTGGCAGCACTGGCGCTATGAAGGGCAGCTGCGCCATAAAACGGAGCATGTCAAGACGCTCTTGAAAGAGCACGGATTTGACCCTGGCGTTGTCCGCGATACGATTGGCATGGAACATCCGTGGCATTACCGCAATAAAATGGAGTTTACGTTTTCTCCGGAAGGGTTGCTTGGACTGCACGAGCGAGGGAACTTCCGGCAAGTCATTTCGTTGGAGACATGCCTCATTGCCGGCGAGAAGATCGTCAAAGCGGCCATGGAGGTGGCGCGTTGGGCGCGCGATCATCAGCTGCCTGGTTATCACAAAGATACCCACGAAGGGCTGCTTCGCCACGTCATGGTGCGCGAGTCGTTTGCGACAGGAGAGGTGATGGTGGCGCTCTTTGCGACCGAGGCGCCGGAAGGGGATCTGAAAGAAGCGGCGGCCGATTTGACGGAGCGGATCACCAAAATGCTCCCGCAAGTGAAAAGTTTGCTTTGGCTCGAGAATCGGGCGTGGGCGGACCGCACCCAAGCGGAACAAACCCATGTGTTGGCCGGACGTGATTTCATTTACGATGAATTGTGCGGCTTCCGCTACCGCCTTTGGTTTGATACGTTTTTTCAAACAAACCCAGTGCAGGCGGCCAAATTGGTTGAACTGGCGTTGGAGATGGGCAAACCGCAGCCTCATGAAAACATGATCGACCTCTTTTGCGGAGTCGGGACGTTTTCCCTGCCATTTGCGAAACGGGTCAAAGCGTTAGCTGGCATTGAAATTGTTGAAACGTCGATTGAGTCGGCGAAGCGAAATGCGAAGGACAACGGCATTGATAATACGTACTTTTTGGCTCGGGATGCAAGACGCGGGATTGATGAAGTGTTGGAACAGTTCGGGCGGCCGGAGCTGCTGCTTTTGGATCCTCCACGTTCGGGGGCGGGCGGGAAGGTGATGCGCAAAATCGGCCGGGCGCGGCCGGAGCGGGTTGTGTATGTCTCGTGCAATCCGGAGACGTTTGCGTCAGACATTACGGAGCTAGTCTCGTTCGGCTATACATTGAAAACCGTCCAGCCGGTGGACATGTTTCCGCATACGGCCCATGTCGAGTGCTGTGCGTTGCTTGTTCGGGGATCATGATGGAAGGAATCCCGTTTCTCGGATAGGGAGAAACGGGATTTATTGCTTTTGCCATCCTTTTTTGAAACAAATAGAAATCATTTACAGGGATAGATGTGCAACCTATGCCCCACCTACAAACTTCAGAAGCGGAAGGAAAAAGATGGCGGACGGCCCTTTTCGTTTTTTCCGTCTAACTGTACTTCTGGATCGCATCTGCCAGTAATTGCGGCAATGCCGGGATGTCGCCTGTGCCGTATGTGAACCGGACAAACGTCTCGTCCATATCGAGCGCCTCTGCGAACAACCCAGAAAGTCCACGTGCCTTGCGGTCGATTTCCAGCAAGACTTCTACGCTGTTTTCAGACAAAAAGAAGATCGCTTCCAATTCATCAAGACAGCCTTTGAACGGTCCACTTGCCGGCTTGAATTCAAACTCTTGGACAAACGGCAACCGCCGTTGCCAATAGCGCGGCGCTTGTTCGCACTGCACATGGTGGAGGCGGAATCCTAATTGGCGGGCTGCCTCGAGAAACGCGGCGACGAGCGGGTGCGGTTCGATGGCGAGATGGTCGCGGTCTTGCGGGTCGAGCGCCATTTTAATGTCAAGGCCGGTTTGCAGCCATACCCGCGAAGAGCCGAGCGTGACGGGCACGTCGTACGGCAAGGCGAATTGAAACGGGATCGTTTTCGTTTCGTTCGGCCCAATCGTCAGCGAGCCGCTTACTTTGTACCTTGCCAGCACCGCTTTTTCCTCGTGTTTCTTATCATCGATTTCTCGAAGGTAGGTCGTCACTAACGCTAAGTAAATTTCGTCGATATGCTGCTCGATGCTGCCGCCGCGAATGTCGACAATCCCTTCGACTGTTTCGCCTTGGACATATTGCGCTTTCGCTAATTTCGTATCAACAGTGGCTGCTCCGATGCCGATAGAACTTAACAGTTTTTTGAACAACAAGTTCTCCTCCTTGTCATCGATTTCAGTTGAGAATACGGAGCGCCTGGTGAAAAGGTTCCGTCCTTCTTAATTAAAAAGGTGGGAACGATACCGTCCCGCCAAGAGTCTGACGCCAAAGGGCGATGTTCAAGAAGCGAAACGCAATATATTGCTTTTTAACAATTATATACGGCAATCAAAAAAGGTGCCCCGATCTTTTTGGGACACCTTTCCTTTTTGTTTCGTTGTGTTAACGGATGCCGAGCGGATCGGTTTCTTCATCTGCAACGGTGCACGCTTCCGCCAAAGCGAGGTCGGCGGCGGCGTCTTCGGCAGTGACGAGGACGCGCCAGCTCGGGTTCTCGATCAAACGGCAAAAATCAAGAAAGCGCGTTTGGGCAATCGCTTCGTACCACCCGTGGCGGTCCGAGAGCACCACGGTGCGCTCGTACGGGATGCGCGGGGCGTCTGACCGTGGAACCGACGGCAACAGGCGGTTGGCCGCTTGCCTGACTTGTTCGATGGCGCGGGAGGACGGTTGTTTCGGAATGGCATCAAGCAAAGCGTCCATATGCGCTGCCTCATCGGTTGAGACGAGGCCGGAGACGGATAGCTGCGTCGGAATCCAGCCTTCAAGCACGATGCGCCCGCGTGCCGTATGAATGTCCCAGTGCGTCGATTCCGAAGCGGCGGGGTCCATCGTAAAGCCGTGGTAATAATGGACGGGGATGCGCCAGCCGTTGCTTTCATGAATCACCGTAGCGCCGACGCGCGGCCGTGTGCCGTCTGGTTCTCGCAACGCGAATCCGCGTGCGGAAGCCGCTTCGCCAAACCAGTCGCGTCCGACTTCAAAAAAGTGGACGCCGTGCTCGATCAGGATGCCGCCGCTTCGCCGCTCGTCCCAAAACCAATGGCCTTCCGCGACACGGTGAGCCGCGTTGTGAAGGCTTGCGTAGTCCACTGGGCCAAGAAACGCGCGGTGGATGAGTTGCTTGACGGCTTCTGCGAGCGGGTGGTAGCGAAGGACGAGATTGACCGCCAACGCCCGGTTTTGGCGGGCGGCGAGCTGGATGTTCGCCCGCAGCGCCTCGGCGGTGAGGCCGCCTGGCTTTTCAAGCAGCACATGTTTTCCTTCCTCAAGCGCCCGCTTGGCAAGCGGGGCGTGCAAATGCGGCGGGGTGGTGAGAATGACGATGTCAACATGCGGGTCAACGATCAATTCTTCAGCTTCGCGGTATTCGCGCACGTCGCCCGCCTGTGCCTGACGGCGGCGATAGGCGTCGATGACGCGCTGGCGTTTTTCGTCCGTCCGCCCGGCGACAGCGGCGAGATGGAAGGAAGGAAGCGGGGCGAGCGCGCCGGCGAGAAATTCAGCGAATGCGCCGGCACCGGCAATGCCAACATGGTAACGGAAAGATGATGAAGAAATCATGGCGTATTCTCCTCCTCCCTCACATATATATAGCATTAACGATACTCATTATACCGCAAAGAAAAAGAAGAACGAGAAAATGAAAGTTTTGAAATTTGCAAGCATCAATCATTCCTCATCGACACCATCCGACAATTATTTCGCTTGCATAGAAGGAGGAATATTATGTATATTATTATTAGCAACCATCGCAGCCGAGTGCTAGCAATCTATGAACTACTTTCATTTTCTCGTTCATCCGTCAAAAAAGGTGTCTATTTTTGTGAAAAAAAGATATGGAGGGATGACGAAATGAAAGCATTGTTGCTGGCAGGAGGATTAGGTACGCGTCTTCGTCCATTGACCGAAAACATCCCCAAACCGATGGCCCCGATTGCGAACCGGCCATGGCTTGAACACCTCATCGTTCATCTTCGCGACCAAGGAGTCAACGAATTTGTCATCGCCGCACATCATTGTTCAGAAGTGATCCGTCGCTATTTCGAAGATGGGAAGCGCTGGAACGTCAAGATTACATACGCGCTCGAACCGTTCCCGCTCGGAACGGCTGGGGCGATCAAAAACGCCGAGCGCTGGCTGAAGGAACGGTTTCTCGTGTTTAACGCCGACATTGTGCATTTGCCGCAATTGATCCCGCTGCTTGATTTCCATCGTCAACATGGCGGTTTGGCGACGATTGTCTTAACGGAAGTAGACGATCCTTCTTCCTATGGGGTGGTCGAACAAGACGATCGTGGGCAAATTTTACGCTTTGTCGAAAAGCCGCGCCGCGAAGAAGCGCCATCGAACCGCATCAATGCCGGCATGTATATTTTCGAGCCGGACGTGATGCGTTATATTCCGGCTGAGCGGGAAGTGTCGATCGAGCGTGAAACATTCCCGCTGCTGATCGAGAAGAATGTCGGTGTATATGGCATCGTCAGCACCGGATACTGGCGTGATATGGGGACGCCGGCCCGCTACCGCCAAGTGCATTGGGATGCGTTGAGCCGGGAGTTTCCGATTCCGCTCAAAGGACGTGAAATTCAACCGGGCGTGTTTGTTGGTGAAAACGTGGAGATTGGGTCTGGCGTCTTGTTTGTGCCGCCTGTGCTCATCGGCGACCACGTGAAAATCGGTCCGCAGGCTGTCATTGGCCCAAATGCGGTCATCGGCGACCGCTGCCAAATTGGCGCCCGCGTCCATTGCGCGCAGACAATCGTTTGGGACCGCTCTGTCATTCGTGACCGCAGCCGTTTGCAAAACAGCATTTTCGGCTATCGGACGGTGACGCCGGCGGGAGAAGTGTTCGAAGATTCGATTATTAATCAGTTCAAGGAGGCGGTGCAAGCATGATTCGAATTGCCTACGTCAGCACGTACCCGCCGCGGCGGTGCGGGCTGGCGACGTTTACGGAACATTTGCGACAAAGCATTGACGGCGTCCGGGGCCCGTCCGACGGCGACCGCGTCATCGTGTTGTACAACGAAAGCGACGGCGATGACGCCTATCGCCACAACCCGGCGTATTGGCCGCTTCCGGCGCAAAACCGCGCGGCGTATGCCGAGATGGCCAAAAGGGTGAATGAAAGCGACATCGACGTCGTTTTATTGCAGCATGAGTTCGGCATTTTCGGCGGCGAGGCGGGCGAATACATTCTTGATTTCATCGCCGCGCTCAACAAGCCGCTCGTAACGACGTTCCATACGGTGTTTGCCGACCCGCCGTTGCCGTATCGCCCGATTCAAGAGAAAATCGCGGCGGCAAGCGATGCGATCATCGTCATGAACCGGCAGGCGATTCCGTATTTGGTCAAAGCGTTTGGCCTGCCGGAAGAAAAAATTGTCTACATTCCGCACGGTGCTCCAGGCCCAAGCAGCGAAAATCGCGATTCGCTTCGCCGACGCCTCGGATTCAGCGGCCGCAAAGTGATGTTGACGTTTGGGCTGCTCAGCCGCGGCAAAGGGATTGAATCGGTTTTAGCCGCATTGCCGGGCGTTGTGCGCAAGGTGCCGGAAGCGCTGTATGTCATTGCCGGACAGACGCACCCAGAAGTGAAAAAGAGGGAAGGAGAAGCATATCGCGAGGAGTTGAAATCGCTCATTCACCGTTTAGGGCTTGAGCGCCATGTCCACATGGAAGATCGGTATTTCAGCGAAGAGGAATTGATCGATTATTTGACGGCGTGCGATCTATACGTCACCCCGTACCCGGGCATGCAGCAAATCACAAGCGGCACGCTTGCCTATGCGGTCGGCGTCGGCCGTCCGGTCGTTTCGACGCCGTATGAGCATGCGCGCGATTTGTTGCAAGGTTGTGAAGAGCTGTTGTTGCCGTATGGCGATACGACCGCCTGGGAAGAGCGGCTCGGGCAGCTGTTGGCCGACGAGGCGGCGCTGAAGCGATGGGAGGAAAAGGTGCGCCAAATCGGGGCAAACACGCATTGGCCGCGCGTCGGCGAACAGCATGTCGCCTTGTTTGCGCGCATGTGCGACGCGAAACGTGGGGAGGTGAAGACCATTGGCACCGTCAGTCATTAAGTTCGACCATCTCGAGCGCATGACTGACGACACCGGATTGCTTGAGCATAGCCTTGGCCGCATCCCGCGCCGTCGCGAGGGTTATTCGACCGATGACAACGCCCGCGCCATCTGGGCGTGCCTGGAATGGATGGCGCTATGTGAAGACAAAGGAGAGAAAGAGCGGCTGCACCGTTTGCTTGACCGGTATTTGGCGTTTTTGCTTTGGGCGCAAAACGATGATGGCACGTTCCATAACAACTTTTTCTTCGATCGGACAAAAGAAGAGGAAACGCCGTCAGACGACTGCTTCGGGCGGTCGTTTTGGGCGACGGCGTTGGCTTACGTTCGCCTCAGCGATCCGGCGCGGCGCGAGGCGGCAGCAGATATGTTGCGGCGGGCCATGCCGGCGGCTTGGGAGCTTCGTTCGCTGCGCGGCGTCGCCTGGGGGGTGGCCACTTGCGGCGTCTTATTGACAGAAGGACGCCCGCTTGGCGTCGATCAAGAGGAAGTGGCAGCTTTGGCTGCACGGCTTGAGCAGCGGCTGCTTGCGGCGTATTGGGAGCATGCTGGCGACGATTGGCATTGGTATGAGCCGGAGTTGACGTACGCCAACGGGGTGCTGCCGTGGGCGCTTTGGACGGCATATCGGCGCGCGCCTCGGGATGAGGTGAAGGAAGTGGCGGAAAAAAGCCTTGCTTTCCTTATTGAAAAAATGAGCGGACCGGGAGGTGTCATCCGTCCGGTCGGCAACCGCGGCTGGTGCAGCCGCCGCTACCGCGCCGATTGGGATCAACAGCCGCTTGATGTGATGAAGCTCGCTTTGGCGGCGCGCGAAGCGTATTGGGCAACGGACGACGAGCGTTATCGCGGCGTCGTCCGCCGCTGCCTCGCTTGGTTTTACGGACAAAACGACGGCAACGCGCCGCTTGCCGACCCAAGCGACGGCAGTTGCTGCGACGGGCTTGGCCCGAACGGCCCGAACCCGAATCGGGGGGCGGAGTCAACATTGTCGTACTTGTTAACAGCAGCAATCGCTCAATCGATTTCGGTGGAGGTGGTTGTCGATGAATACGTCAACAACGAAACCGTTCGCATGGCCGGCACACGTGTTTAAAGAATACGACATCCGCGGACGAGCCGGAGAGGAGCTCGATGAGTCGTTCGCGTATTGGCTCGGACGGGCCTTTGCCGACATGATGCAAAAGGAAGGCGAGAAGAGGGCGGTTGTCGGTCATGACAATCGTCTATCATCGCCTGGCTTGCATCGGGCGCTCAAAGATGGGCTGCTCGATGGCGGCTGCGATGTCGTCGATATTGGGCTTTCGACGACGCCGATGTTTTACTACAGCTTATACTACACGAACATTCCATGCGGCATGATCATCACCGCCAGCCATAACCCAGGGGATGAGAACGGATTTAAAATCGCCATGGGAAAAACGACAATTTATGGCGAGCGCATCCAAGCGTTGCGGCGGGCGATGGAGCGGCTCAGCCAGGAACAGCCGCGGCCTGAAACAGCGCGCGGGCGCGAGGAAACGTTGGACCTTGCTCCGGCATATATCAATATGTTGAAGGAGAAAATCCAACTCGGTCCGCGCAAGCTGAAGGTCGTCGTCGACTGCGGCAACGGCACCCCATCGATCATTGCGCCACAAGTGCTCAAAGAGTGGGGATGCGATGTCGTCCCGCTTTACTGTGAATCCGATCCAACGTTTCCGAACCATCATCCGGACCCGGTCGTGCCGGAGAACTTAACGGCCTTGATTGAGATGGTGCGCAAGGAGCAGGCTGATCTTGGCATCGCGTTTGACGGCGACGGTGATCGGATCGGGGTTGTGGATGAAACGGGTGCGATCCGTTGGGGCGACCAACTGATGGTGCTGTTCTGGCGCGAGATTCTTAAGCGCTATCCGGGAGCCGACGCGCCCGTTGAAGTGAAATGTTCGCAAGCGCTTGTTGAGGAAATTGAGCGGCTCGGCGGGAAACCGTTCTTCCATCGCACCGGCCATTCGCACGTCAAAGCGACGTTGCGCCGTCGTCCGGAGATCCCGTTTGCTGGTGAAATGTCTGGCCATTTGTTCTTCAATGATGAGTTTTACGGCTATGACGATGCACTGTACGCCGCTGGGCGCCTGCTTCGATTACTGTCGCACGATGAGCGCCCGCTGTCCGAGTGGTTTGCCGATGTGCCGCGGTACGCGGCGACGCCGGAGACGCGAGTTGCTTGTCCGGAAGAGAAAAAACCAGCTGCCATTGCTGCGGTGAAAAACCGGTTCGCTGGCCGCTATCCGGTTGTTGACGTCGATGGCGCCCGCATCCAGTTCCCGGAAGGCTGGGGGTTGGTGCGGCCGTCGAACACGCAGCCGATTCTCGTCTTACGCGCAGAAGCGAAGACGGAGGAAGCGCTGGCGGAGATTAAGCGGCAACTGGCTGATTGTCTCCATGCTCTTGAATTGTGCATCGATTGGTGATGTTCATTTCCAAGCTGCCCGAAATGCTTGGGCCTGTTCTTGATGGTGCGCTCTGTTTGGCGCAAAAACTCTTTTCCGGCGCGGCGCCCGCTATCTCGTGCGGGCCGCCGGCGCCGGTTTGTTTTTGCTGTCGCAGGGGGTTAAAGCTTGATTTCTTGCCAGTTATTTGTCCATAATAGATAGGGGTAAAAACGAGTTGTAGGAGAGTTGAAGGCGTGGTGATCCGTGAATCGTTGCAATATATTCAAGATGCATACGCGGCATTGACGGAGTTGAGCATGCTTATCGTCGATGATCACGGCGCTCCCGTGACGAAAGTATCGAATATGACCGAGCTGGCGGAGCTCGTTTTGTTTGCAGCTGAAAGGGAAGCGCCATCGTTTTTCTGCCCGCGAGAACTTGTTATTGACGGATGGCAGCGTCCATCGGTCGTACCGGTCGGGCGTTTTGGCATGAAAAGCATCGTCGCTCCCGTGTTTGTCGATGAGAAGGCGGAATATTGGATTTGGGCGGGCGTGTTTATCGAGGAAGAGACGAAATGGCTCATTTGCGAACAGCCGCTGGCAGCCGGCGGAAAGTGGGTGTCAGCCATCGAACGATCGGTGGCGCTGCCGGCGCGGGCAGTCGAAGCGAAGTTAAAAGATATAGAAAAGATGGCGGTCATATGCGGGGAATTAATCAGCGGCGAGCGCCGCAAGCAGCAATGCTGTGAATACGGAAAACGGCTCGAAGCAGTGGTTGCGGACAGCTCCGCCCTAGCGGACGTGGACAAGCTGCTTTTTGAGTTGCGGGCGTTCGATGAACGCGTCGATATGGCGTTGTATATCGCCAAGTGTCCGCAAGGATGGATGGTGGCGGCGGCAAGCGGGGAAAAGGCCGGAAAGCTGCGCGGCAAGATGATCGATGCGTTGTTTCCGCCGCTTTCGTCTTCGAAGCCGCCGCTTCGTTCGGTTTACGTTCAAGATGCCGCTTTGGATCCACGCTTTTCCTTTTTTGTCCGCCATGGCATCCGCCCGAAAGCGATGATTGCGTATCCGGCGATGTACGGGAAAACAATGGAAGGATGGGTCATGATCGGCAGCGAGGCGGCCTCTTCACTGCCAGCGGCGCTTCGTTCGGTCGGCTCCGCCCTCGTTCAACATTGGCTGCTTCTGGCTAAATGTACAGAGGCCGATATGAAAATGGACCGCCATTTGATGCGCCTTTCGATGTTGATGGAAATTGGACGGGCCATGCGTATGGTGCAGAACGAGGAAGAAATCATCCGGATGATGGCCGAATTCGCCGCGGAGCTCGCTTACGGCGATTTCGTCTGCGTGGTATGGTCTAGCGATGGCCAAACAGCCGTTGTCCACGAAGGAGCGATGGACGTAGAAATGGCCGTTCGTTATCGGGATGATGTCTGCCGTCGCTATGGCTGTCACGGCGAGAAGGCGAAAAGCGAGGTGCCGGCGTTGCTTGATGTCGAGGGCAAATCGGTGATGGAAGTGCCGTTTTTCGTCGGCGATGGCCGCTATGGCGTTCTCGCCGTTCATATAAAGAAAGGAAGGGAAGCGAAAGAGGCGGAAGTGTATATGACGGCGCTGGCCGCGATTGGTGCGATGATGATTAGCGGCAAGGCCCACGGTGGGAATGATGGGACGGTCAATATCGACATGCTGTCCGAGCAGTTGACAGCCCGGGAGATGGATGTATTGGAGCTGCTCATTCAAGGCTGCAGCAACCGCGAAATTTCAGAACGGTTGTTCATTAGCGTCCATACCGTGAAAAATCATATTACGAACATTTTTCAAAAAATTGGCGTCAATGACCGGTCGCAGTTGATCGCCCTTGTGTATCAACTAAACCACCGCCGGCAGCGCCGCTAAGGGGACATCATTGGACGATGGGTGCCATGATGTCTTTTTTTTTTGGATGTAGGAAATTGGAATGAACCCCATTTTGTATTATAATGAGTTGTAGTAAATAAGAACTATTTTTCGATAGATGGAACAATAAAGGAGAAAAATAGCATTCGAATCCGTTTTCCCCAGCGCTGGAACGTGGGATAGTGGAAAAGCTGCCATGTTGCTTTGGCCGGCGCATAAGCATAACAAGGATAGGGGAATGCCGATGAAGCCCAAGGCCATGATCCGAACGATGGCGATCGTGAAAACGGCGGACATTTTAAAAGCGATGGACATTACCGAGGAACTGGCGAAGAGAATGGGGTTTTTGCCGCGCGATTGCCTTTTTCTTCGGCTCGCGACAGAGGAAGCGTGCACGAATGCGTATGAATATTGTCAAAAAACGAGAAAACTGCCATTTAGGATATTTTGGAAAATTGATGCGAGACAGTTTATGATCATTGTCAAACAGCGAGGAGGATGCTTCTCCGTAGCCCAAACTGATGTCGTCAACACTGGGCCGCGCGGCAGGGGGCTGCAGCTGATCACCCATATCGTCGACGATGTATACGTGAAGCAAGCGGGAAACAACGTCTTGTTTTGCATGTGCAAATGCAAAAAAAAAGAGTGACTATTGGAGGAAACAAGATGGAGACAAAACAAGGGGCAATTTGCACGCTGACATGGGCAGAAGATATTACCTTAAACAATGTCGAATCGTTCCGTCAAGCGCTGGAAAAGTTGCTGGACAAACAGGCGGATCAATTGATCGTCAACATGGAGGGGGTCAAATACATTAACAGCGCCGGACTCGGGGTCATCGCTGACAGCGTCATGGCGGCGAGAGCCCGACAAAAAGAGTTGGTCATTGCCGGAGTGGAAGGGTCGCTTGCAGAAATTTTCCATATCGTCAAATTTTCTTCGTTTATCAAACTATTTGCCACAGAGAAGGAAGCCATGGATTATTTCAGTGGAGAATGACGTTCTATGGTGGATGGGTTTTGGGAACATGTTCAACGTTATGACCACCTCGCGTGGCGAGAGTTGCTTCTCGGCTTGGAAAAAATGAATGTATTCGTTGGGCCGGGCGATTATGTGTATTGGCTCGCAGCGCCGGAACAAAGGCGGCTCTTGTTCATTTCGTCATCATGCGAGCAGCTGTACGGCCTGCCTCCGGACGACTTTTACCGCGATCAAGACATATGGGCAAAAGTGTCCTACCCGGATGACCGCGCCAAGGCGGAAAGAAAATGGTCGCTTCTTTCGGGGGCGGATGCGGGTGCCCAAACGTATCGCATCATCAATCAGCGGGATGGCTCCGTCCGCTGGGTGCTTGAACGGACGTTTCCTGTGCTTGGCCAATTCGGGGAAGTGAGGCTCGTCAGCGGAGTTGTCGCTGATCTGACAGAAGCAAAGCGAAACGAGAATGAACGGCAGCTCGCTGAGCAAGTGTACAAAGCGATGGAACAGGCGATGCTCGTAACCGATGGCCAGTTTGTCGTTCAGTTTGTCAATCCGGCGTTCACAAAAATCACTGGCCATGGTGTAGAGATTGTCGGTCAGCCGCTGCATGCGCTTTACGCGGGTTATTACGAGGCCTGGCTTTATGAGGTGATTCAAGCGGGAACTGGGGAAAGTGGAGAATGGAGGGGATGGGTGCGCTGGCGGCGGAAAAACGGTTCGGTCTATGTCAGGCAGACGACGGTGCGGGCTGTGCCCGGCCATGATGGAGGAATCGCTTTTTACTTGTTTTTATTTGCCGGTCCAACTTATGAGAACCCATACATCGCAGCGATGAAAGATGACTTGCGGCTGGCCCGCGAGGTGCAAAAGCGCGTGTTGAGCAAGCCGTTGTCGGCCAAAGGAATCCAGATTGCCGGAACGTACATCCCATCACGGGAGCTGGGGGGCGATATGTACGCCTGGTATCCGATCGACAAACAGCGGTACGGCATTTTTTTAATGGATGTGATGGGTCATGGGGCAGCGGCTTCACTCATTTGCATGTCGGTCCGCTCGCTCTTAAACGGCGTCATCCGCAAAGGGATCGTTCCGACGGAAGTGTTTCGCGAGTTGAACCGCCATATGCGCCAGTTGTACCATGAAAACGGGCGGATGACGTATTATTTCACCGCCGTGTATGTTCTTGTGGATGTCAAGGAACGGATGATTGAATATGCATCAGCCGGCCATCCGCCGGGGTTTTTGTTCCAACCGGACGGAACGGTGGCGGAGTTGGACCGCGGCTGCGCGCCGATCGGGCTGCTTCCGCGCCTTTTTGTCGACAGCGGCCGGTTGCGCTACGAGCCGGGGGCGACGCTTGTGTTGTATTCCGACGGGGCGATCGAAGGGGAAACGGGCTCTGTCCGGCAAAAGATTGAAGCGTTCCGCGATGCGCTAACGCCGCATATTTTATTGGACGAGCAGGTGCTTTTGGACCATCTGCGCCGCCATTTTGCGCAAAAAGGGCCGCTTCCGGACGATTTTTCGGCGGTGGTGGCCAAGCTTGGCTAAACGAGGGGAAAAGCCGCCTATATCGGATGATCGATCCGCTTCACAAGCTGCTTTTTCTTTATGTATGAAACGGCACGGCAGCCAACTGTGTCTCGGTTGCAAAAATGGCCTTTTGGGCTATCTTTTTTACGAATCGTGAAAAGACGCATTCACTCCTGCCGCCCAATAATGGCGGCAAACACCAAACTATAGTATAGATTCCTTTCCACAATTCAGGTTAAAATAAAGACAATTACGCTGTTGATTGCGAATACAATATAGAAAAGGCAACAGGAGGGAAGACATATGGCGGTGACGAATCCGGCTGGATTTTGGAAGCGGCTGTTGGCTAACTTGTTGGATGCGATTGTCGTTGGCATTCCGATTTCGATCATCGGCTATTTCATCACTGGCAGTTGGGAAACGAACTGGTTTACGTCATTAGCGAACATCCTTTACGCGTTAATCGTTCCGGCTGTTTGGTACGGATATACGGTCGGCAAGCGGATGCTTGGCATCCGGATTGCGAAAGTCAACGGCGGAAAAGTTGGGGTCGGCACGATGTTTTTGCGCTCGTTCGTTGGCGGACTCGTATACTTTATCACGTTTGGCATTGGTCTCATTATTAGTGCGATTATGGTAGCTGCAAGAGAAGACAAACGGTCGATTCACGATTTTATCGCTGGGACGTATGTGACAACGGAAAAACCGACGGTGTAAACAATGGAAAAAGGCGGGCTTCCGAGTGGAGGCCCGCTGTTTTTACATCGACGATTCGAGGTAAATAAATTCCGGATGCGGATGGCTTAAAAAATCATGATGAGAAATGTCCCAGCCGTAGGCGCCGGCGCAGCGGAACAATACGATGTCGCCAACGCGAAGGCGGGCGCAAGGCACATCCCGAGCCAATATGTCGTTTGGCGTGCACAATTCGCCAGCTAACGTCACCCGCTGGTTATGTAAAGATGGGCGGTTAAAGGGGTATGGCCACTCATCAATAGGAATGACGAGAAAGGGATGGTTCATTTTCCAGGCTGCCGGCAGCCGAAGATGGTGGGTGCCGCCGCGAATAATCGCAAAATGCGTTCCGTAATTGGTTTTCAGGTCGAGCACCTCGGCGGCGTAATACCCATTATGGGCGGCAATAAAGCGGCCGAGCTCGAAAATGACTGTCCAATGAGGGGGGGCTTGACGGCGCAGCAACAGGTTCAGCTCTTTGGAAAACCAATTCCAACGAAATTGCCGGTCCGGTTCGTTGTAATGCACGCCGACTCCGCCTCCGACGTTAACGACCGAAAACCGCCGCCCGTACGTCGTTTCCGCTTGCGCGACAAATGACAGGCACGTTTCGATAAAAGAAAGATGGGCCTGCTCGTCGGTATGATTGGACATCGAATGAAAATGGAATCCTTGCAGATCAATAGACGGAAGAGTCAATGCCGTATGGATCGCTTCGGCGATATGTTGTTCGTCGATGCCAAATTGGGTCGGTTTTCCCGCCATATGCAATGTGGCGCCTGAGGCGGCTTGCCGCAAATTGACCCGCAGGAGTACACGCACGGTTGTTTGCCTCCTGGCGGCGATCCAATTCAGCCGCTGCAATTCCCATACGCTTTCGACATGAATGAGAGCAACACGTTCCTCAATCGCCGCGGCCAGCTCCTCATCTGTTTTTCCCGGACCGCCGAAAATGACTGGAGAATCGGCAAACAGGCGGCGGACTTTTTGCAGCTCGCCGCCTGAGGCGACTTCAAAACCGGTGACATACGGCGCGACTGTTTTCAAGATGCGCTCATCCGCGTTCGCTTTCACGGCGTAAAAGAGCCGGACGGAAGGAGGAAGCGAGGCGGACAAGCTTGCTGTATGGACGCGGAGGTTGTCTAAGTCATATACATAGGCGCAAAGTGGGCCCTGCTGTTTTGCCTTGCGTTCTATAATGGCTTGAATGACGGTGTTCAATCGTTCCATATTCGTCCTCCTGTAGAGATGTTCCATAGTTCTTTTCGCCGCCAAAAGGCAAGGGCGCAAAGAAGGCAGAGCCATCCCATCGCATAGCCAGCGATTTTCGCTCCAACATACTCGGCAAGAGTCGTAAGCAAAAGGGTGCCTAGCGGGATGAAGCCGCGGTCCATTAA
Source organism: Geobacillus thermopakistaniensis (assembly GCF_000498995.1). Classification (NCBI taxonomy): domain Bacteria; kingdom Bacillati; phylum Bacillota; class Bacilli; order Caryophanales; family Anoxybacillaceae; genus Geobacillus; species Geobacillus thermopakistaniensis. The sequence continues at coordinate 36,971 of NZ_AYSF01000038.1, read as the reverse complement.
AGCGATGCTCATGACCCGTCCGCGCAACCGATCCGGAACGACCAGCTGGATGGCCAGGCGGCATAACGTCCGGTATAGCTGCCCGGTCAACCCGGCCAGTGCCATGGCGGCTAAGCAAAGCAGCCAATGTTCAAATAAGACGATCCATAGAAGCAACGATAGAGAAAAAGCGAGCAAAGAGACGATGAGCCATTTGCCGATCGCCTCGACCGGCCGGAAGGAAAGCCAGATCGTGCCGAGCAATGCCCCGGCGGATGAGACGGAGAGCAACACGGCGAAATCCCCGGCATCGCCGTTGGCCAACGCGTCAACAAGAAGAGGGGTGACCGCCGAATAGGCAAAGCCAAACGTCATCGGGATGATTGAAAGAAGAAGCAGCCCCCGAACGAGCGGGGTGCGCTTGATGTAACGGATCGCCTCCCCTTTGCTGCCGTCTGTTGGACGCGCAGCTGGACGGCGGGGGCGGCTCTCTTCTAATGACAATACAGCAAAAGCTGCGATAACGAGCATCGTGCTGTAGACGATAAGCAGTGAAACGCCGCCGAGTGAAGAGAGCCCCCATCCGGCCGCTGCCGGGCCGATGATTTTCCCGATGTGAAGAGCGGCGGTATGCAACGAAATGGCGCTGGAGAGCGCCTCGATTGGAACAAGGTCTGCGATATAGGCGTTGCGCGCTGTCGTTTCCATGGCCATAAAGATCGAACGGACAAAGACAGCGGCAAACAGCCAAATTAATGAAGACGGCTCGCGCAGCAACCAAGCAATCACCAAAGTAAAACCTGCCATGCCCAGCAAGGAGGCAGCAAGCACTTGGCGCCGGGACAGGCGGTCGGCGAGCACGCCGCCGAGCCAACTGAATAGAAAGATCGGCAACAGCCGGCAGACGTTGAGAACGCCTAGATCGAGCGACGAGCGGGAAAGCTGCAACACAGCCCAGTTTAGGATGACGAAATCAGCCCACTCCCCGATGCGCGCCGGCAACGTTCCGCTCCAATAAATCCGGAACGGGCGCCAAAATAGCGCAAAAGAGGGGGATGGTTTTTTCGATGTAAGAAGCATGTCAACTCCCCCTTATCGACTCGTTGCTAACGGATTGGGAACGGAAACGAAACAATACGTTTTCGCTTCTGGCTGCAGCCGCATTTTTGCCAGCGCCTTATGCTCGATGTGCGGCCGGTATAAGGCTTGGCGGTCTTCGTCTACTGCTCGTTTTAGGTTTGGGTCTTTGGCCAATTTGGCAAACACCTCATCACATTGGCGGCGGACGCATATCCAGCATTGTTCCTCGGCAATGCCCCACTGGCGGCTGATATGACGGATGATTTCGCCAAGCTGATTTTGAAAGACTGTATAAAACACTTTGTTTTGCGCTTCTCGCAAATCATCCGTAATCGTGATTGAATCGGGACGGACATCGATATTGAACCCTTGGCGCTCAAGGCGCGGCCGGTACAAACGGATGCCTCCCCAGTCGCGGAACAGCAATTTCATCGGTTTCCCTTGCCGGAAAACGGGAACGGTATTTTGCAAGTGTCCTTCCAGGCCAATACCGTACTTGACGAGCAACGTTAGAAAGCCACGGACGGCGATGCCGACGTATTCGCGAAGAAAGGAAAGCGCCGTTTCTTGAGATGATGGACGGCCGATTCCCTTGGCATATGCTTCAATAATATCGTTGATAATCGGCCGGCCGCTGAATGGTGACGAGGCGTATAAAGCGGTGCCGGCAATGGCGATTTCCCCTTCATCGACAAAGCGATCCAGCCCTTCCCGATAAATGACCGATAAGTTCCGTGCTTTATTTGGATCTTCAGAGCGAAACGAGCAGCCGCCGATTTCACAAACAGGAAGAAAGATAGCGGACAAGTCCCTCTCTCTTTCCAAAATGGCGCGAAGCAGCCGGCTGTATGTTGCGCCGTTGTTGGCTGACTGGGGGGAAATGGACCTGACCGTCGAGGTCATTTGACTATGGACGGCAGTCTTTATATACAGCGGTGCTTCTTTCGCCAAAACGGTTCGGAACGAGGCGGTCGCCTGCGTTGGGATCACCGCTCCTTCGATCAGCCAAAGGCGGCCGTCGCGCAATTCCGCACGATAGACGTTAGGAATGACATGTTCGTATTGCCAAGGATGGACAGGCACGAGCACATAGTCTTCTAGCTTCTTTTTGGTTTGCTGGAAGCATTCTTCAACCGGGCCGCGCAGCGACGGAAAATGGTCGAGCAGGAATGTGTTCGGATCCTCGTATCCGTCAAAGTGGAAATCGCACAAATTGCGTCGGACGGCGACGATCCGCAGCTGCGGTTGACCGCCAAACTCAGCCGAGTAAGCAAATACGTCTTTAGGGGACATCGGCAGTTTCGTTTTGGCGCCTGGATGAAGATGATGCCCTTCAATGCAAAGCTGCTCGAAAAACAGCGCCGGGCAAAACGATGGATCGCTTTGTCGTTGTTCGATATAGGTGAACAAGTTGTCCGCTTCCTTCCGCATCGTTTGGCATTCCTTTTCAAAATGCCAATAAGCCAACGCCAAGTTGGAGGTTCCGTTTTCCAATTCTTTCGCCAGCTGCGCCCATGCTTGTTCCTCGCCGGCCGCTTTGATGAGCGGCGTTAGCAACGAAAGGAAGGTAAGGGCGTCCCGCACCGTTTGGATGCCTTCGCCGATCCAAACGACCTCCTCGCCGATGTCGCATTGGCGGAAAGCGGATTCGCCGCGGATCGGGATCAGCAAACATTGGCCGGGGGCAACGGGGAACAATTTATACATGATCCCTTCCTGCAAGTTGGCGGCCGGCAGCTGGCGGACGACCGCTTCCCATTCCGGCGTCAGCCCGCGCCAGTTCGTGATATACACTGAGCCGATCACTTGCAAATTGTAGGAACGGGAGTATAGACCGAATACGTCCTCCCGCAGCAACGCAGCTGCGGTTCGTTGCAAGATCGTCGTCCGTGCCCGCATGACATGGCGGACATAAGCGGAGAGACGTTCAGGAAATCGTTTTTGGATGAACTCGACGCATTCTTGTTCGTATGGATAAAGGATGATATCAGCTGTCCGGAGGGATAAACGCGTGTTCATCGTTCCCATTCCTCCCTTTTCCATTTGGCCAGCGGATTAGCTGTTTCAATGAATCGGTTGCGAAGATCATTGGTTAAGCGCATAGCGACAAGTGCTTTCATCGGCAGCACCGGGGAAAAGAGCGCGTCCCGATCTTGCCTTGCCTGTTCTTCTGTTTCACTGTCACGGGTCAACGCGGCAAATGCATTCTCCATTACATCCGCTGTGGCCTGCCAAAGAAGTGTCTCGTCGATAGAGAACGTGCGGGAGAGGCAGGCGATCAGCTCGCCAAGATGGTTGTGAATGACGGCATGGGTGAACGTATGCCGCAACTCGTTAAGATCTGCTGTCACGATGCTTGAAGGCGCGAGCTCGTCAAGCGGATAGCGATGGCGACCGAAGCGGCCGCAATGAAGGCGGATTCCTCCCAAGTCGCGAACGTGCATTGACTGGGGCGCGCCGGAGCGAAAGACAGGAAGGCTATTTTGCAAGTGAGCTTCCAAGCTGATTCCGTACTTGCATAAAAGCAAGAGCAACGGCGGAACGAGCATTTCCGCATACTGCCGGAAAAACCATACAGCCGCCTCGCGCACGGAGCTTGCCCCCTGATTGGCTGCATATTCCTCAACGAGCTCAGCTGCCACCGGTTTGCCGCTCAGGAAGGAAGGGGCAAGGAGCGTCACGGCTGGCATCATGATATCCCCTTCCGCCAAATCGCGCTCCGGATTGGTTCGGACGATGGCCGAGAGCTGTTTGGCAAGAGCGGCATCCTCGTTGTCTGTCCGACCTTGCGGCGAGAAAGAGATGCCCGCTGTTTCGCTGACGACCCGAAAGCGGGGAGCAAGCCGCTCTTTGACGAGCACATCGTTCAGCCAAAGCGATAAGCGTGGTCCGTTGGCCGCTGCCGCCGGAGATACAGTGCGGATGGCGCTCGTCATTTGCACATTGATCGGAGTTTTCAAATGATCACCGGAAGCGCCGGGGATCATGAACGTCCGCACGGAAACGAGCGGATAAGCAGGCAGTACGCCGCCATCGATCGGAACGATTGTTTGTGCGGCCAGTTCGTTTTGAAAACGCTGTTGGATGACGTGTTTCCATTGCCATGGATGGACAGGGATGACGTCGTATTCGCATTCAGACAGGCCGTATGCCCGCAACGTGTTTTGCACAACGGACTGCAACGTTTTATCTTGTTCGTAAACCCAATCTGCCATCCGTCCATAGGAAAAGGAAACGAAACGGCAATGGCTGCGACGCACCGCCAGCAAGGGGAGAGCGACTTTCGCTTCCCATTCCGGCGAATAGTCGATCATGTCTTGGACGCTGAAGCCGAGCCGCGTTTTGGCGCACGGGTGCAGTGTATGCCCGTCAATGACCGTTTGTTCGTAAAAGGTGAGAGGGCTGAACGGCCGCGGCTGGGCACGCACCCACTCGAGCGAAGACGAGTACGTTGCTCCATATGTATCGCGCCATCGACAGCGGCGCCGCTCGGCCGCGGCTTGGGCAAGCGCGTCGTTGATCACGCTGTTGGCGATTTCGGCGCAAAACTCGTCCCAATTTGGTGCACAACTGATGAGCCCTTCGCGTTGAAGCAGCTCGAGCAGCTCCAAGGGAGAGGAGAGAGACTTTCGCTCCTTCTGATCAAGCAGCCAAAGGCGCGCAACGGTAAACTGCCCTAAGGAAAACTGTTCCATTACCGCCGCTGTGATTTGTTTCTTCATAGAGAGTAGGATGGAAAGCTCCAATTTGTGGCCGGTTTGTTCCCAAACAACGCGATCTGGGCTGAGGAGCTGTTCGCGAATAAGCGCCTGCAGCAGTCGGTTGGCTATGCGTTGACGGCTGTTCGGCAAGGTGGCCAAAAACAAACCAGCCAACGATGGATCGACCGTTTGCAAATATCGATATGTTTCTTCTTCCTCAGTGAGAAAGAGGATGGACGAATTCAATCGGATCCCTCCATTTGATAACGATTATCAATTTCGTTAAATATCATAATATAAATGATTATCATTTTCAATAAGGAATTAAAAAATAGTCTTTCCGTCTAAGAGATAGGGAGGAGAGTAAGAAAAACTGACTAGTTCGATTGATGGGAGGGAGAATATAGAGGTTCCGCCTAAGAGACTGGTAATTTAAGAAAAAAATGTTCCGGTGTGGGACTTTCGCTAATGAATCAACAGCCTTTCCACGCGTTCATGAATCAACCATTTTAAAGAAAATGCGGTTTTTCTCTAACTCTCTAAAGCGGGGCGACAAATCAAAAACGGGAACTCCATTGTCGGAGCCCCCGCTTTTGATTCATTAGTTTCCCCAAATGGCGTTCGCCATCAGGCGGAATAGGTAGTCGGTATGGTCCCGGAATCCANGGTTTTTCTCTAACTCTCTAAAGCGGGGCGACAAATCAAAAACGGGAACTCCATTGTCGGAGCCCCCGCTTTTGATTCATTAGTTTCCCCAAATGGCGTTCGCCATCAGGCGGAATAGGTAGTCGGTATGGTCCCGGAATCCAGCTTCGAGCCCGATCAACGTGACGTCGGCGTTTCGTTCGCGGACAATGACAGCAGCCCCTTGGGCGGCATCGCGGTTTTTCCAATGCCCGGCGACGAAGAAGCCCGGATCGTTTATAAATGTCGCTTCGACGATATCATTGTCCGTATTCGTATACCATACCGGACGATACACAAAGCCGATGTCGTTCTGTCCGTAGCCGGCTGTCGTCCCTGTGCCGCTGTAGTCGACACGGACGATGCCGTTGCTGTTCGAGCCCCCAACGTTAATTGTATCGTCGGTGAGACCGAGTGTTTTGGTTGCCCTTGATGCCCCAGCGCCAACAGCGATGTATTTGCCGCCATTTTGGACAAACGCGGTGACGTTTGCCTTAAAGGCATTGTACTGCTCTTCATTTTGCAAGCCAAACTCTTTATTAGCAGCACTCAATTTGAGAGAAATCAAATTTTCCGTGCCGCTGTAAATAAAGACGTCAAATCCATTAAGCCCGTTCGTCGCCACTTCGACAGGCGTCAATTCGGCCACTTGGAAGCCTAGACGCTGCAACGCCAGCTTCGTACCGGAATGTGATTGCTGCTTATTCATCCCCCCGTCTTTCAACAAGGCGACACGGACGCTTGTAATCGGTTCGGCATCAGCCGGAACAGCGGCGGTGGAAATATGCAGCCCCGATTCTTTCACAGCTGCTGAAATGCGGTTGGCCGGCGCTCCCACATAGAAGTTTCCACGCTCATCGCGTTTGACCGCAACGCCTTGTTGCAACAGCGTATTCACTAAGCGGACGGCGCTGACCGAGCTGTTCGGAATGAGGTACGGGCCTTTCCCGGTTAATGACCCTTGCACTTGGACGTTTCCTACGTTTGTCGTCGGAACGTTCACTTCCTCGTTAACAGGGATAGCCGCAAATCCCCATAATTCCGGCAAGCTCCATGCTGAGATGTCATACATCGCCGGCGTATCGTCCGTAATGTCTTCGCCGTCCCAAAGCATCGTGTTGGCTAAGCCGGCTTTCGCCTGATCCATTGGAACGATGTACGTTCCTTTCGGGTACGTTGTCCCGCCTACGGTAAACGGCTGCGCCGCCTGCTTCACTTCAATGTCATTGCGGAGCAGATGTTCCACCGCTTTTAACGTGGCGGTCGGATCAGTTTCATCGACCGGCAAAAGATAGGCGTTCGGGAAAAAGCCTTGCGGATGATGCGGATGGCTGAACGTAATCCCGCGTTTAAACATTTCAATCTGGTCGGCGATCATTTCTTGTTTATGTTCAACGGCGAATTTCAACGCGCCCATAATGGCGTTATATTGCCAGCGCACGCCGTCCCAGTCGTTGGTCGGTGCTTCGAGCGTATGGCCGTACGCGCCGTGGTACATGGCGTACATTGGCGTGAAAATCGGCGGATAGTCATCCCAGCCGGCTGTATCGTCCCGGTACGGGATATAGACGCCTTCCATCGATTTGTACAGTTCACCTTGATAAGATGCTTTGTCGGCTAGAATTTCCGCTTCCATCGCTTTCGCTTGCTCGAGCGCCCATTTGATGTATAAATCGTATTCATAGTTTGGATTGTGCGGGGGTGTGCACGGTTCAATCAATCCTTGTTTGTTGGGCGCATAGTTTTTGACATATCCGTGCGTATCAAGAAACACCATCGGATTCCATTCTTTAATTAATTCTACCGTTTCCCGTGTTTCCGGTTGCGATTGGGTGATGAAGTCGCGGTTCAAGTCGATTCCCGCACCGTTAAACCGTGTCGCCTGCACGCGCCCGTCCGGGTTTTGCACGACGTTAAAAATGAGGACGGTGTTCGCTAAAATCTGCTTTGTTGCGTCATCGTTTTGTGTTGCAAACCGCTCGATCAGCTGAAGAATTGCGTCAGTGCCGACAAATTCGGTTCCATGGATCGAACCGTTGATCATAATCGGGACTTTGAAGTCTTCGTTGTTTGCCACCCATTCCTGCGCTTTGCCCGGGTTTTTGAACATTTGTTTGCGGAGCGCCTGAATTTTGCCGAATTTGCCGCGCGTCGACGGATCGGCAATTGTGACGACATAAAGCGGGTAGCCGTTCGCTGATGTTCCTCTTACTTCCACTTTGACGCGGTTCGACTGTTTCTCGATTTCTTTCAGTTTGGCGCCGATTTGCGAAAACTTGACAAAGTCATAGTTTTCTTGGTTGAATAAGCTCCCGTTTTGTTCTTCAAACGCATTGACGTTCGTCCATTTGATCGGCTCAGCTTGCGCGGCCGTCCAAGGGGAGAATGCCAATAAACTGAAGGCAAGTGCCCCGCCAATCATCTTCTTTTTATTCATGGATGATCCTCCATTTTATTGATCTAGTAAATGAATATTTATAACACAATTACTATTTTAATACAATCCCTTTTTACTGGCAATAGAATTTTTACATGAATCTGTGGTAAAAACGTGTCCAAACTGCTGAGAACACTGAATAAATATAACGTTTTTTGCTTTTCACTCAATAAATGAAGATTCGAAGAGGGGCTAAAACCTTGGTATAATAACGTTTTCTGATACTTTTGATGAACTCCTGTCATATAAAGGATGTCCGGTTGGGCGCTAAAGAAGGAAAACCAATGCACGTTGACGAATATGTCAATGCTATAGTAGTAGTATAAAGTTTTTTGATGATAGAAAAAAGGAGGAGAATGGATTGTCGTTAAGCGCTTATATCATTCGCACAATGTTCGTTGTCATTCCTGGCACAGCGGCGATCGGCATGGCCACATGCCTGGTCAACGGCATTCGCGGGGCGGCATTTTGGTGGACGCTTGTTGCTACGGTGCTGTTTGGCGCGATGCTCGGCTTCGTTTCGGCAACGCTCAACTATCGACGGTTTGTTGCCCCGATTGCCGTTATTAACGAACATTTAGGCAAGATGACAGGCGGAGATTTGACGGTGCGCATACCGCTTGATCGCGTGCAGCAGCTGCGGCCGATTGCGGCGTCGTTAAACGATATGGCAGACGCTTGGCAAAGTGTGATGGGGCAAATCCAACATCATGCCGAAGAAGTAGCGCAATATTCTCAGCAGCTTGCCGCTGTCGCCGAACAGACGACGAAAGCGACAGAGCAAATTGCGACAACGATGGAAACGCTTGCGGCAAGTGCGGAGGAGCAGGCTGATGCTGTCCGCACCACCGCCGCGTCCGTGCATGATATTTCCCAAACATTGAGTGACGTCGCTTGCCATACGAAAGATGTGGCGCACCGCGCCGAGAAAACGTCGGCGAAAGCAGAGGACGGCAAGCAGTCCATCGGACAAATGTCCGAGCAAATGCAGTTCATTTACGATCATGTGCAAACGCTCGGCCAGGTGGTGAAAGGGCTTGGGGAGCGCTCCAACGAGATTGGACAGATTACGGAAGCGATCACCGGCATTGCGTCGCAGACGAATTTGTTGGCGCTCAATGCGGCGATCGAAGCGGCGCGCGCCGGCGAGCAAGGGAAAGGGTTTGCGGTTGTCGCGGACGAAGTGAGGAAGCTCGCAGAACAATCAGCGCGCTCAGCGCAACAAATTTCCGAGCTGATCGGTTACATTCAAGAAGAAACGAAGCGGGCAGTTGCGTCTGCCGAACAGGTGATCGCCGAAGTGGCGAAAGGATTGAACGTTGCGGCGGCATGCGGCCAATCATTTGCCCATATCCGCGAGGAGGTCGGCCAAGTGAGCAAACAAATTGGACAAGTATCGTCCGCCATCGAGCAAATGACGGAGCATGCTCGTCAAGTGAACGACGCACTCCAACAGATGACCAATATTGTCGAACAGTCAGCGTCTGGTGCGGCCAACGTATCGGCAGCGACCCAGGAACAAATGGCTTCCGTCGAGGAAATCGCCTCTTCGTCGACATCGCTCGGTCAGATGGCGGACGAGATGCGGGCAATGCTGAAGAAATTTTCTGTGTGAGTGAGGAAAAGGACGCTTTCTTCGAGAAAGAGGGGCTTTCAAACGACGTGTGGGAGTCAACGTTTGGAATAAAATGGTTTGCATCTTTGCCAATTGCCTGATAGAATAAAAAAAGTCAGTCATCATTGTGATACGCTTATCTGCTAGGGGAGTCCGAGAGCCGGGCTGAGAAAAGAACGCGATGAAGTTCTTTGACCCTTTGAACCTGATCTGGGTCATGCCAGCGTAGGGAAGCAGGCAGCGGGAACAGATGGACGTGTCTTGTTCATTTGGCCTTTTGCCTTCGATCAGGTTCCGGTGTCGGAACCTGTTTTTATTTTGAATCGGCCGCCATCGCCTATTCTCGTGTTTGCCCCGCTTCAGACGGTGTGGCTTCAGATCTGATTTTTCATCATTTTATGTTGAAAGGGGAAGCCACGCATGGAAAACATCCGCTCGTTTATGTCGTTTCCGGAAAGCCGCAAAGTGTACATCGAAGGGTCGCGCCCGGATGTGCGCGTGCCGATGAGAGAAATTGCTTTATCGCCAACGAAAACGCCGCAAGGAATGGTGGAAAACAAACCGGTGCGTGTCTACGATACGACGGGCCCGTATACGGATCCCGATTTTGAACCGGACGTGGAGAAAGGCTTGCCTCCTCTTCGTCGCCGCTGGATTGTCGAGCGCGGCGATGTGGAGGAAATGGAGCGGTCTTCTGTTGCGATCCAACGTTCGCTTCCGTTTGTGCGCCGTCCATTGAGGGCAAAGCCCGGAAAAACAGTGACACAAATGCATTACGCCAAACGGGGGATCATTACGCCAGAAATGGAGTTTGTCGCGATTCGTGAACAAATCGATCCAGAAATTGTCCGCCAAGAAGTCGCCGCTGGTCGGGCCATTATTCCGGCCAATATTAACCATCCAGAGAGCGAACCGATGATCATCGGACGTCGTTTCCATGTGAAAATTAATGCCAATATCGGCAACTCGGCTGTTTCTTCATCGATTGAAGACGAAGTGGAAAAATTGCTTTGGGCAGTGCGTTGGGGCGCCGATACGGTCATGGATTTATCGACCGGCAAACACATTCATGAAACGCGCGAGTACATCATCCGCAATTCGCCGGTCCCCGTGGGAACGGTGCCGATTTATCAGGCGCTCGAAAAGGTAGGAGGGGTGCCGGAGAAGCTGACATGGGACGTGTACCGCGAGACGCTCATCGAGCAGGCTGAACAAGGAGTCGACTACATGACGATCCACGCCGGTGTGCGGCTTCATTACATTCCGCTCACCGCCAACCGGACGACCGGAATTGTCTCGCGCGGCGGCTCGATCATCGCCCAATGGTGTTTGGCCCACCATGAAGAAAACTTTTTGTATACGCATTTTGAAGAAATCTGCGAGATTTTGAAACAATACGATGTCGCGATCTCCCTTGGCGACGGCTTGCGCCCCGGCTCCATCGCCGATGCGAACGATGAGGCGCAGTTTGCGGAACTCAAGACGCTCGGCGAGCTGACGAAAATCGCCTGGAAGCATGATGTGCAGGTGATGATCGAAGGGCCGGGGCACATTCCGATGCATAAAATTCGCGAAAATGTCGAGCGGGAACAGGAAATTTGTCATGGAGCGCCGTTTTATACGTTAGGGCCGCTTGTCACCGACATCGCGCCCGGGTATGACCATATTACGTCAGCGATTGGCGCCGCCATCATTGGCGCTTATGGAACGGCGATGCTTTGTTACGTAACGCCCAAAGAACATTTAGGGTTGCCGAATAAAGAGGACGTACGCGCCGGGGTCGTGGCCTATAAAATCGCCGCCCATGCGGCTGATCTGGCAAAAGGGCATCCAGCCGCTCAGCAGCGTGACGACGCGCTCTCGAAAGCGCGCTTTGAATTTCGTTGGAACGATCAGTTCAATTTATCCCTCGATCCGGAACGGGCCCGCGAGTATCATGATGAAACATTGCCGGCTGAGGCGGCGAAAACGGCCCATTTTTGTTCGATGTGCGGGCCGAAATTTTGTTCCATGAACATTTCACATGAACTGCAACGGAAAATCAAAGAGGAGGGGATGAAAGAAAAAGCGCAACAATTTATTCGGCAAGGGTCGTCGCTGTATCAATGACAAGAAGCGGGCTGCGATGCTCGGCATGGTGGAGAGGATATGGAAGTTCGATCAACGGAAAAAGCATGAGCTGGAAAACGCTCGGTGCTGATCGAAGCAGCGGAGGGGGGCGAACGTTCATCGTCTTTGGCGAGGAGACCCCCACTTCAACGACCAAAGGGAGTAAGTGGGGGAGGAATCGCTTTTTTTGTGTTTTTGTATCACTTTTAGTGAAAGAGAGGTGAGACAAATGGACATGACGTTAACAGCCAAAATAAAAATTTACCCAACAGCGGAACAAGCAGAAGTATTGAAAGCCACCCTTTCCGCTTATCGACAAGCGTGCAACGCTGTGTCTGTTGTGATTTTTGACACAAAAGTGCTTGCACAAGCCAAGTTACACGACATGACCTATCGTCTACTTCGATCAAACTACGCTTTGCGTTCGCAAATGGCGCAATCTGTGATTAAAACGGTGATCGCTAGATACCGCTCCCTAAAAAGCAATGGTCACGAATGGACATTGGTTCGCTTTAAAAAGCCTGAATATGATCTCGTTTGGAATCGAGATTACTCCATTGTTCAAGGGTTATTTTCTGTCAATACGCTAGAAGGACGAATCAAAGTGTCATTCGAACCAAAAGGCATGGAACCATATTTTGATGGCTCATGGACGTTTGGCACAGCCAAACTCGTCTACAAGCATAACAAATTCTTTTTGCACATCCCCATGACCAAAACAATTCCAACCGTAGATGAACACAACATTCGCCAAGTGGTCGGTGTCGATGTAGGGGTTAACTTTCTTGCAGTAGCTTATGATTCGCAAGGGAAAACTATCTTTTTTAACGGACGAAAAATCAAGCATATGCGTGCCAAGTACAAACGAATGCGAAAAACCCTCCAGCAAAAAGGGACGGCTTCTGCGCGTCGGAAGTTGAAAACAATCGGACAACGAGAAAACCGTTGGATGACGGATGTGAACCATGCTGTCACGAAGGCACTCGTTCGTCAATATGGAGAACGTACCCTTTTTGTATTAGAAGATTTAACAGGCATTCGTGAAAAAACAGAACGTGTACGTATCCATGACCGATATGAAACCGTATCGTGGGCTTTCTATCAGTTCCGTCAAATGTTAGAGTATAAGGCACGTTTGCATGGGTCAAAAGTGATTGTGGTTGCTCCGCATTACACCTCTTTGACATGTCCAAAGTGTGGTCATACGGAAAAAGCCAATCGAAAGAAACGTACACACACCTTTTGTTGTCGAACATGCGGATATACCTCAAACGATGACCGCATTGGTGCTATGAACCTTCAACGAAAAGGAATAGAGTACATCGTTGAAGGAACGACACAGGCATGACCTGCGTCGTTGGGTAGTTGTCAACCTGCCCCCTGATGCAACCCCAAGTCAAGGAAGGAGGACGAAGTCCGCTCGCACTTCTGGGGAGTTGCAAGCCCCCACTTCAAGCGTTAGCTAAGTGGGGGTAGTTGACCGCCCCTCTTGTTTGTTGTGCAAATTGGTCCGGTTCCTTATTATTTTAAAAATATATAATTTTTAAAAAATATATTTACAAATCGTTTCGGATTGATTATGATAATGGCATAAGGTGCAAATTTCTAGTCATAGAATGATCATGCGGGGAAAACTGCGCAGTCTATCGCGGCGCCTTCGCCGGCGCTTCGCTTCCATAGACAGCGGCCAGTTGCGTCATCGAACCGTGGATGATGCCGGCCGCTTCTTTTTATGGCGAAAGGGCCGGGTTTCAGAAGGTTGATCGCGTTTTTCTAGCAGCTTAGTGAAAAAATAACCACTTCTCCTGCATCGACCGCTTTTCGAGAAAAAAGATTTTGATGATGTCTTGATGTGAGAAAGCCATTGGTATGATAGGCTGCTTCTTGAACGTGAGACGGGCATGAGGGTGATGGGCGTGCGCATAAACTGAAACGAAGGGCCATGAGGAGGGATGGGATTGAACACATTTTCCGATATTGTGCAGACGATGCCGCCATATTTGTTCTCCCGATTTCAGAAGAAAAAAGAAGAATTGCTAAAGCTCGGGGTCGATGTCATTGATTTAGGGATCGGCGCCCCCGATTTGCCGCCCCCTTCCTTTGTCATCGAAGCGTTGAAAGAAGCGCTCGATGCGCCAGAACACTATACGTATTCGCCGTATGGCGGCTGCAGGGAGTATCGGGAAGCGGTCGCGCGTTTTTATGAACGGGAATATGGCGTCAAGCTCGATCCGGAGACCGAGGTGTTGGCGTTAATCGGCTCGAAAGAAGGAATCGTCCATTTGCTGCAAGCCGTTCTCAATCCCGGCGAGCTCGCCTTAGTGCCTGATCCGGGCTATCCTGTCTACCGGACGGCCGTCCATTTTGCCCGCGGCCAGGGCCTATCGCTGCCGCTCGATGCGCAACATGGTTATATTCCTCGGTTTGATGCGCTTCCCTCGTCCGTTTATGACCAAGCGAAAATCATGTTTCTCAATTATCCGAGCAATCCGACGGCCGCCGCTGTCGATTTGGATGTATTTGCCGAAGCCGTTTCACTTGCCCGTCAGCACCAGATGTTCATTGCTCATGATGCGGCCTACTCGTTCGTGACGTTTGCCGGTTTTCAAGCGCCGAGCATTTTGCAGGTGGACGGGGCAAAGGAAGTGGCGGTGGAATTTGGATCGTTGTCCAAAAGCTATAACATGGCCGGCTGCCGCATCGGATACGTAGTCGGAAACCGGGACATGATTCGAGCGCTTTCGGTGATCAAGAGCAACACGGATACGTGCCAGTTTATTCCGATCCAGAAGGCGGCGGTGGCCGCTTTGACGAACGGACGGACGTTTATTCGAGAAAATAGCCGCATTTATGAACAACGCATGAATATGATGGTCGAGAGACTTCGAGAACTGGGCATCGACGTGCAGCGGCCGAAAGCGACCTTTTTCTTGTGGATCCCGGTCTATGACGGATACTCGTCCGAACGATTTGCCGCCAAACTGCTGGAAGAAGCGGGAGTCATCGTAACACCGGGAACAGCGTTTGGACCCGCAGGGGAAGGATATGTCCGCGTATCGCTGTCAGCGCCGATGGAGCGTCTGCAGCAAGCCGTTGAACGATGGAAGCAAGTGGATTGGGAGGAATCGGCGCGATGAAGAGAACGATGCGTCACATCACGGTGGCTCAAGCCATCGTCGAATGTTTCAAACAGGAACAAATCCGTTATGTGTTTGGTGTGCCGGGGGAAAGTTATTTGCCCCTGCTTGATGCCATCTATGATGAGCCATCCATCGAGTTCATCTCCGCCCGCCATGAAGGGGGTGCTTCCTTTATGGCGGAAGGGTATGCGAAAGCGTCGCGGAAGTGCGGCGTCGTGCTGGCTACAAGGGCGGTTGGCGGGGCGAACTTAACGATCGGCGTCCATACCGCCAGGCAAGATTCCACTCCGATGGTCGTGTTTTTGGGGCAAGTGAACAGCCGCTTCCTAGGACGTGAAGGATTTCAGGAAGTCGATATGGAAGCGTTTTTTCGTCCGATCGCAAAATGGGTGATCGAAATTCGCGAAGCCGAGCGGGTGCCAGAGCTGGTGCAACGGGCGTTTCGCACCGCGAAAACAGGGCGGCCCGGCCCCGTCGTCGTTTCACTGCCAGAAGATGTATTTTCCAAAACGATAACGGAAGCAGTGATGGCCGAGACCTATGTGCCGAAGCCGGCCCCAAGGCAAGAGGATATACGGAATATAAAGGAGCGGCTCGAGCGCGCCAAACGGCCGCTCGTGATTGCCGGCGGCGGCGTCAAATGGTCGGGAGCCGAGCAGCTGCTGCGCTTATGGGCGGAAAAGTATGCACTTCCAGTCATGGCGGCGTTCCGGAGGCATGATGTGTTTCCCCACAACCATCCGTGCTATGTCGGCCACCTAGGCCTAGGGACGCCGAAAGAGGTCATGGAAACGGCTGAGCAGGCCGATGTGGTGATTGCGTTGGGGACGCGGCTGTCGGAAGTGACGACGCAAGATTACCGTTTGCTATCTCCAACGCAGACGCTGATTCATATCGATATTGACAGCGATGGGCTCGGAAAAGTGTATGCACCGGATATCGCGGTTTGGGCTGACTGTCGGGAAGCGCTGTCCCGTTTGCTCGATATCGCGGTGCAGCCGTCTTGGCAGGAATGGGCGGCTGAACGGAGGGAACGGTACGAACAAACGGCCGCGCTGCCGCTTGAAAAACGAACTCTCCATGAAGCGGTCATGGCGAGTTTAGGTCGCCATTTGCCGAAAAATGCGGTCATTACGAACGATGCTGGGAATTTCGCCGGTTGGCTTCACGCCTTTTTCCCGTTTGGGGATGGGCACACGTACATCGGCCCGACGTCAGGAGCGATGGGATATGGCATGCCGGCTGCCATTGGCGCGAAACTGGCCTTTCCCGACCGGACCGTCGTTTCTTTATCCGGGGATGGCGGCTTTATGATGACGGTGCAGGAGTTGGAAACGGCCGCTCGATACGATATTCCGATCATTAGCATTGTGTTTAACAATCATATGTACGGCACCATCCGCATGCATCAAGAATTGCAGTTTCCGGGGCGGGTCATCGGCACCGATTTAGGCCGCGTGTCGTTTGCCCGGTTGGCAGAATGCTTGAACAGCTGCGGATTCCAAGTGCAGACGGAACAACAGTTCACGGAAGCGCTTCTGTTGGCGCTTGAAGCCAAGAAGCCGACGGTGATTGAAGTGTTGACCGACCCGAACCACATTTCGGTGGCGGCAACGATCCAAGACTTGCGGGCCAAGAGGAAGTCCTGACGATCATCGCTCGGCGTTCAATGTATAAATTATCTCACTAAATCATCTAGAAAAATGGGGGGAGTATACAGTGAAAATCCAAAACTATATCAATGGAGAATGGAAGGAGCCAAGCACCGGGCAATTTGCGCCGGTGATCAATCCGGCGACGGGGGAAACGATTGCCGAGGTGGCGATGTCCGGGCCAAACGATATCGATGAAGCGGTTCAGGCAGCCAAAGAAGCGCAAAAACAGTGGGCCCTCGTGCCGGCGCCGAAACGCGCGGAAATCTTGTATAAAGTTGGGATGCTGCTAAAGGAGCGGAAAGAACAGTTGGCCCGGATGTTGACGATGGAAATGGGCAAAGTGATTGAGGAAGCGCGCGGCGAAGTGCAGGAAGGCATTGATATGGCGTTTTACATGGCGGGAGAAGGACGGCGGTTGTTCGGCGATACGACGCCGTCTGAACTGAAGGACAAATTTGCCATGAGCGTCCGCACGCCGGTTGGAGTGGTCGGCATCATCACGCCATGGAATTTTCCCATTGCCATCGCCACTTGGAAGTCGTTTCCGGCCATTGTTGCCGGCAATGCGGTCGTATGGAAGCCAGCGCCCGAGACACCGATCATGGCGCAGGAATTAGCCCGCATTTTTGAAGAAGCGGGCTTGCCGCCGGGAGTGTTTCATGTGGTCCACGGTGACGGGCCGACAGTCGGCAATGCGCTCGTCGAGCATCCTGATGTCAAGGTCATCTCATTTACCGGATCGAATGAAGTCGGGCGGATGATTGCGGAAAAATGCGGACGGCTGTTGAAAAAGGTGTCGCTTGAAATGGGAGGAAAAAACGCCGTCATCGTGATGGATGATGCGGATTTGACATTGGCGGTTGACGGCATCATCTGGAGTGCGTTCGGCACGTCGGGGCAGCGGTGCACGGCGTGCAGCCGGGTCATCGTCCATGAGCGGGTGAAACAGGAGCTTGAGCGGCGTCTGCTTGAAGCCGTGAAAACATTGAAAATCGGCAACGGGTTGGATGAAACGGTCAAAGTCGGACCCGTCATCCATGAAGAGGCGCTGCAAAAAATCGACCGCTACGTGCGCATTGGCGTAGAAGAAGGGGCGAAACTGCTTGTGGGTGGCTATATATTGCGCGAGGGCGACTATGCGCGCGGCTTTTATTACGCGCCGACGATTTTCACCGATGTCACGCCGAATATGCGCATCGCCCGCGAAGAAATTTTCGGCCCGGTTGTGTCGATCATTTCCGTCCGCAGTTTGGACGAAGCGATCGCCGTCAACAACAGCGTCGATTATGGGCTGTCAAGCGCCATTTTCACACGCGATGTCAACAATGTATTCCGAGCGATGCGCGATTTGGACACCGGCATCGTGTATGTCAACGCCGGCACAACGGGAGCGGAAATTCATTTGCCGTTTGGCGGCACGAAAGGGACGGGCAACGGCCACCGCGACTCCGGCGTCGCTGCGCTTGACGTATTCACCGAATGGCGGAGCATTTATGTCGATTTCAGCGGCAAGCTGCAGCGGGCGCAAATCGATACCGATGATTGAACCGGGCTGTCGCTTGCAACATGGCCGGCAAAAGAGAAGCGAAGATCAACGTGGAACATATATCGTGAATCGAAGCAGCGGCCGCGGCAAAGATGTGAAAAAAGCGGCTGTCATGTGAGCGTATGGCAAAGAATCGGTGACAGAGGGGGAAAGAACGATGAAAGTGCTTGTGCTTGGAGCGGGGCTGATGGGCAAAGAAGCAGCACGCGATTTAGTGCAAAGCCAAGATGTTGAGGCGGTGACGTTGGCGGATGTCGATTTGGCCAAGGCGGAGCAGACGGTGCGGCAGCTTCATTCCAAAAAGCTTGCCGCTGTGCGGGTGGATGCCAGCGACAAGCGGCAGCTGTCGGCTTTCATGAAAGGGCACGATGTGGTTGTCAACGCCTTGTTTTACCAGTTTAACGAAACGGTGGCGAAAACAGCTATTGCAGCTGGCGTCCATTCTGTCGATTTAGGCGGCCATATCGGCCATATCACCGACCGGGTGCTTGAGCTGCATGAACAAGCCCAAGCCGCTGGGGTGACCATCATCCCCGACCTTGGCGTCGCACCCGGAATGATCAACATTTTATCCGGCTATGGGGCGAGTCAACTCGATGAGGTGGAATCCATCTTGCTGTATGTTGGCGGCATCCCCGTCCGCCCCGAACCGCCGCTGGAGTACAACCATGTGTTTTCGCTCGAGGGGCTGCTTGACCATTACACCGATCCGGCCTTGATCATCCGCAACGGACAAAAGCAGGAAGTGCCGTCCCTTTCGGAAGTCGAGCCGATTTATTTCGACCGGTTCGGGCCGCTTGAAGCGTTTCACACCTCAGGCGGGACGTCGACGCTCTCGCGCTCGTTTCCGAACTTGAAGCGGCTCGAGTACAAAACGATCCGCTACCGCGGCCATGCGGAAAAATGCAAGCTGCTTGTCGATTTGAATTTGACACGCAACGATGTGGAAGTTGAGATCAATGGATGCAGAGTCAAGCCGCGCGATGTGCTGCTTTCCGTCCTGAAGCCGCTGCTTGATTTGAAAGGAAAAGATGATGTGGTGTTGCTTCGGGTCATCGTCGGCGGTAGAAAAGATGGAAAAGAAACGGTGCTGGAATACGAAACCGTCACGTTCAATGACCGCGAAAATAAGGTGACGGCGATGGCGCGTACGACGGCCTACACCATTTCCGCTGTCGCCCAGCTCATCGGCCGTGGGGTGATCACAAAGCGCGGCGTCTATCCGCCGGAGCAAATCGTTCCGGGGGATGTGTATATGGACGAGATGAAAAAACGCGGCGTTCTTATCAGCGAGAAGCGGACGGTTCATAGCTGAACAGCGAGCGCCATAAGCAGGAGGATGGAAGCAGTTTCGTGAAAAAGGGCAATGCTTCGCCGCCGCGAACACGATGACAAAATGGCTGCGGCCGGGAAGCGAATTGTGAACAACGCCCGTTCCCGTCTGGAACGGGCGTTTTCTGATTTTAGACGCGAAATGATTGTGATCGCCTGTTTTTTTTACGGCTATGCCGTTTTGGGTGCCGAAGTCTTGCGCTTGCGCCAGGAAAGGAACAGAAAGGCGATGAGCGCCAGCGCCATGGCGACCATAAACGGTGCTTTTGAGGAAATGGTGTGGCCGATGATGCCGGACAGCACCGGAGCGATGGCCGCTCCGAGCCAGCGGACGAAGTTGTACGTGCCGGACGTCACTCCCCGCTCATATGGCGATGTTTCCATCACATAGCTTGTAAACAAAGCGTTGTTGAGTCCGGAGACGAGCCCAGACAAAATGATGAGCGTTACCATAAGCCATGTCGGCTTGGCGACTACAAGAAGCAGCAATAAGGCTGCGAACATCAGCAAACCGTATGGCAAAATTTCCCTTGGTTCATATTGTTTCTCAAGCTGATGGGCGAGCACCGCTGAGCCATAAGCAAGGCAGAGCCCCCAGCCGAAGAAAACGAGGCCGATTTGGATGGCCGACAGTCCAATGATCAAAGGCGAATACGCCAATACGACGAAAAAGCCGTAATAGTAAAGCATGCCGCCGACCGCCCCTTTTAAAAATGGCGGGAACGAAAGCAACCGCCGCATTTCTTGCAGGCCGACCGCTTTTTTCGGCTTTCCTTTGTTCGGATCATAGACGAAAAAGGTGACGAGTAAAAAGGCAATGAAAATCAAGACGCTCGTGCCGATAAACGGATAGCGCCATGAATGTTGGCCAAGCAGTCCGCCGACGAGCGGACCGCCGGCCATGCCGAGGCCGATCGCCGCTTCATACAGGCCGACCGCGGTGCTTGCCTGCGGCGTCAACGCGATCAACAACGTCAT
Source organism: Geobacillus thermopakistaniensis (assembly GCF_000498995.1). Taxonomy (NCBI): domain Bacteria; kingdom Bacillati; phylum Bacillota; class Bacilli; order Caryophanales; family Anoxybacillaceae; genus Geobacillus; species Geobacillus thermopakistaniensis. The sequence continues at coordinate 16,715 of NZ_AYSF01000038.1, read as the reverse complement.
GGCTGTGGCGAAAAACGTCGCATTGCCCAATCCCCAGCCGGCGCGAAAGAGCGACAGCTGCGGGATAGTAGAAGCAAAGCCGCACAACAACGAAAAAATCGTAACGAGGCCAAGCCCGATCACCATCATTTGTTTATCGCCGATACGGTTGACAACAAGACCGACCGGGATCATCATGACCGCCATCGTCAAAATGTAGGCGGTAAACAACATTTCGACTTGCCAATGGGTGGCGCCGATGCTTTCGGCGATGACCGGCAAAATCGGGTCGACGATCCCGATGCCCATAAACGCTAAAAAGGCGGCGGCGACGGTAATCCATCGCGCCTTTGTTTTTCTCCCTTCCTCCACTATTCTTCTCTCCTTTCTTGCAAGAGGGCGTCTACCCGCTCTGCCATTTGTTCCAGCTCTTGCTTCAGCATGGCCATCTTCTTCATTTTCTCTTCCAGCATGGCGATTTGCCGACGCAATCCAGCGCTGATTTGTTCCAGTTCACGCCGTTTTTCGCTCCCAGCGGCCTCATGTCGATATTCCGCCCGATGCGTCTCCATCGTTTCTTTCAGCGCCAAAAAATGCTGCAGCTCCTGCAGCGAAAAGCCGAGCACTTCGCGCGCGGCAACGATGTTTTTCAGCCGTTCGATGTCCTCAGCTGTATAAAGGCGTGTGCCGCCTTCGCTGCGCGCCGGCGGCTTGATCAAGCCAATCTCCTCATAATAGCGAATCGTCCGTTTTGTTAGGCCGGTTGCTTTGGCGACGTCATCGATTTTGAATCGCTCCATTCGGGGCCCCTCGCTTTCCCGTGATCACAGTGAACGATCTGTTTTACAAACATAACATTAACGTTAACGTTATATTTTTGTCAATAGCTATTTAGAAGGCCGGTGAAAAACCGCTGTTTTCCTTGATCGATGGGTGAACGTGTGAAAATAGGGGCTGATGCTACAAGGATTTTCTACTTGAGAAGCGATTCCGGGAAGCTGTTGCCCTAGTAAATCACCGGCCTTTTCGATGAGATGTATACCGCATCAAAAAAGAATATCCCGATTGGGTGCGGGATATCCATTGCTCGTCAAGGATCTGTTGGTTTTGCTTTTTTGGCTTCGAGCACTTCTTTGACCGCCGCTTCAATTTCTTGATAGCTTGTGCAGCGGCAAATATTCGACTCCAGCCATTCTTGAATCGTCGCCTCATCGGCGTTTGGGTGCCGCTCGATGAGCGCGTGGGCGTTCATAATGAACCCAGGAGTGCAATAGCCGCACTGAAAGGCGAAGTGGCGGACGAAGGCGTGCTGAATGGGGGCATCATCAAGCCCTTCGATCGTGGTGATTTCTTTGCCGACTGTCTCAATCGCGAGCATCATGCACGATTTGATTGGCGTGCCGTCGACTAAGACGGTGCAGGCGCCGCAGTCGCCGTTCAAACAGCCTGGCTTGGCCCCGGTCAGCCCCAGCCCATCGCGCAAAACAAACAGCAGCGTTTCGGCTTGGCGAGTGACGATCGATCTTCGTTCTCCATTAACGTGCAGCACAAGCTCCCGCTTTGTCGTTTCCTCCATGTCCGCATGCTCACCTCCTGTTTAGACGGTTTCTCCGTCTCCGAGCTCACGAAGCATATCTTCAAGCAGCTGGGCGGCCACGAACAGCCGGTAGTCTGCTGAGCCTTCAATATCGTGCAAAATCGGGCGCGGGAAGGCGTCAACCGCTGCTTGGATTCGTTCACCAACTGGGCGGTTCCGGTCGTTGAGGTGCGCCTCAACGTCAGCCGAGCGAAACGGAAACGGGCAGATGCCGCTTAGGGCAACGCGAACCGTCCCGTCTTTTTTCAGCGCTGCAATCGTCACAAGCGGGTAGCCGACTTCCCCTTGCTTGCGGCGCTTGCGGTGGAAATGGGGCAGGGTGGCGGTGGCACGGTCAACCTTGAACTGGACGACAAATTCACCGCGGCCAAGCTGCAGCTGTTGATGAAACAAGTCAAGGAAGCGGCATTGCCTGATGCCGTATGGTCCGGCGATGATGACATCCGCCTCGGCGACGAATAGCGGCAGTGCGGTCTCACGGTAAAAAATTTGTCCGCAGATGTTGCCGCCGAGCGTAATTTGGTTGCGCGCTGTCCGGTCGGCGACTTCTCGCGCCGCTTTTGTCAATAACGGGAACGGATTTGCTTCTTCGAGCTCGCCGAGGGAGAGCGCCGCTCCGAGCACGAGAGAACCATTGTCGACATCAAGCGACCGACATTCAGGGATCGCTTTTATGTCAATGACGGCCGCGGTGCGGACAAGGTTCAACCGAGACAACGTGATGATTTCCGTGCCGCCGCCGTAGTAGAGCGGTCGTTTTCCATCCCGCTCGAGCGCCGCAAACAGCGCTGTCGCTTCGGCGATCGACTGCGGCCGGTAGTAGGCAAAGTCAAACGGAACCATAGGAGTCCCCTTTCTGTGTCCGCCAAATGAGTTCAGGCACAAGCGGCAGTTCATTGAGCGGCACGCCGGCAGCGAGAGACAAGGCGTTTGCCAAGGCGGCGGGCATGCCGATCAAGCCATGTTCGCCGATGCCGCGAGCGCCGTATGGGGCATCGATTTGCGGCGTTTCGACAAACTCAACGATGTACTCTGGATGTTCGCCGAAGCGAATCGGCCGGTATGTGCGCAACTGTGGGTTTAACACGCGCTGTTCGTTGTCAAAAAGAAACCCTTCGCGGCTGGCAAAGCTTAGCCCCATGCTCATCGCCCCCATCGCTTGGCCAAGCGCTGCCTTTGGGTTGAGCACTTTGCCGGCATCAATGACCGCATACGCTTTGACAATGCGATACGTGTAGTCGCGGCGGTTGAACTCAATTTCCACTCCCTCGGCGCATACGCCCCATTCCGGTCCCGGTTTGCCGGCGCCGGTCTCCGGATCAAGCGGGGTCAAGTGGCGCAAAATGTAGTGGCCGCGCCCGATCACTTGCCCGCCGATGGCGTTGCCGTTCGGAAACTTGTAGCCATAGGCGATGTCTTTGATCAGAAGAAAGATGGCCGGGTCATCGCGCAAAAAGACGCGCCCGAATCCGACTTCCAAATCGTCCGGCGAGGCCCGCAAGACGCAGGCGGCGATGTCTTTTAACTGACGGATGGCGTCGTCGGCAGCGGCAAGCGCCGCACGTCCGGCCATAAACGTCCCGCGGCTGGCGACTGTTTTCCAATGTTCCGGCGTCGTTTGCGTATCAATATCCATTTTGACATGGACACAATCGACGTCCATCTTCAGCCGTTCAGCAACGATTTGCGCGAGCACCGTTTTCGTTCCGGTTCCGATTTCGACGACGCCGGAGATGACGTTGACACTGCCGTCGGAGTTGAACGTTAAGATGACGCCCGAGCTAGCATCTGTGTCGATCGTCGATGTTTTCCAGCCGCTGCTGATTCCCTTTGCTCTTACCGTATAAGCGTCCACTTCGACGCGCTGCCACTCGTCCCAGCGCATCAGCTCGCGCAACCGGTCGAGGCAGGCTGATATGTTGCCGACGTTGCTTTTTGTGAGCCGCACTTGCGTCGGGGTCGTATGCCCCGGGCGGATGGCATTTTTGCGCCGCACGTCCCATGGGTCAAGTTGAAGCGTTCGTGCCAATTCATCGATGGCCCGCTCGACGGCAAATGCCTGTTCGCAATGGCCAAAACTGCGAAACGGCGTCGCGTACGGGCGATTCGTATAGACGCACAATGAATCACAAAAGACGTTTTCGACATGGTACGGGCCGGTGCAATCGACGGCTGCGGCGCGGCTGACATCGATCGCCTTGTCGGAATAAGCCCCGCCGTCAAATAGAAATAAGATTTCCATGGCCTTGAGCAAGCCCTCTTTTGTCGCGCCGATTTTGACGGTTGCCTCCAAACCGATATGGACGGGCGAAGTGACCATGTCATGCTCGCGGCTGTTCCAGACGCTCACTTTTCGGCCGCCGACCGCTTTGGAGGCAAGGTAGGCAAGCAACTCAAGCTGGACGGGCGCTTTTCCTCCGTAGGCGCCGCCGACAAGCGGCGTATGGACGATGACTTTGCCGGTTTCTTCGCCAAAATACGTATGAAGCAACTTCTTGATCATAAACGGTGACTGTGAGGAGGCGGAAATATGGATCGTGCCGTCCGGCCAAATTTCTGCCGTGGCGCAGCGTGTTTCCATCGCGATATGATCGGAAGGGGCGAACGATACGCTTGTTTCGACGATGACGTCGCTTTCAGCAAACCCTTGTTCAATGTTGCCTTTTCTGATTTTCGTCCGGTGGGCGACGTTTGTCCCTGGCTCAGGATGAGTCGTTTTGTTTTTTTCATAGCGGTCGAGATGTTCATGCAATAATGGAGCGCCTTCTTTCAACGCCTCGCGCGGCGAGCCGACGGCTGGAAGCGGTTCGTAAACGACGCGGACGAGGCGGGCCGCTTGTTCGGCTTGCGCGAGCGTATCGGCTACGACGACGGCGACGACTTCGCCATAGTAGCGCACTTTGTCGACGGCGATCGGCGGACGATCGCGCATGTCTTCACCGGTGAGCGGAAGCCCTTCGCCGGTCACAACAGCATGGACGCCGTGGACGGCGAGCGCGCGGCGTGCATCCAGCGAGAGGATGCGCGCATGGGCGTATGGGCTTGTTACTAGAGCGGCATGAAGCATCCCCTGTTCTTTGAAATCGTTCGTATATTTCGCCCGGCCGGTCACTTTATCCCACGCTTCTTTGCGGATGATGCTTTTACCGATGGCCACGGTGGCGTCCCTCCTTTTCTTCTCGATCCATGACGGCACGCTTATAATCGTCTATCGTGTCAATGTCGATGCCGATCGTCTCATCGCCTTCATACAAGAGACCGCGCCAACGCGGATGGTGAAACAGTGTGCGCCCCCCGGCATCGCCCCTTAGAGCAAGCAAGGCAGGGAACGTTTGTTTCCCAAAAATGACTGGGGGCATCGGCGTGCCGAAGCGGGTGAAGGCGACGTAATCAGGACGGTGGCGGCGGTAAAGGTCGGTAAGCGCATTGATTACGTCCGCAGTGACAAATGGTTGGTCCGCCAACAATACGACAGCGGCGTCCGCCCCGCTAGCGAGCGATTCCCGCAAGCCGCAGGCAAGCGAATGCGCCTGCCCACGGCAATGGTCAGCGCAACGGGTGAAGCGGCAGTTTTCATGATTCCGAAGCTCGTCTGGAAGCCACGCGAGCGCATCGTCCGGAGGAACGACGACGATGACGGGCGAAAGGCGGGAACGAAGCGCCGCTTTAAGGCTGGCGGCCCCCAGCGTGCTTTCTCCCCAAGGCAAAGCGCGTTTATCCGTTCCCATCCGCCGGCTTTCTCCAGCCGCCAAATAAATGACAGCGATGGTTGGGCCATTCATGATACTCTCTCCGTTGATCGCCCGCGAAGGACGCTGATCAATTCGGCGGTGATGCTAACGGCGATCTCATACGGACCGCGTGCGCCGATGGAAAGCCCTGCCGGCGAACGGACAAATGGAGGCGTCGAGCCGGAAGGAAAGAGGCGGTCCGTGCGCCGCCGCGGACCGAGCACGCCCAGATAAGCGAGCGGCATGTCGGCTAACAAGGAAACGAGTTCGCGGTCGCGTTCAAACTGATGGGTCGTGATGACGACAAAGTCGCGCTCGTTTAGGCGAAGCCGCGGAACAGTTTCATGCGGAAAGCCCATGACGAAGGCGTCGGCGTCCGGAACATGGGATGGGTGGCAAAACGCTGGGCGCCAATCACTCACGGTAACGGAAAATCCCGCCGCTTTGGCCGCCGCGACGAGCGGCGGGGCGTCCGGACCGGCGCCGAAAATGACGAGGCGCGGCTTTGGCCAAAAATGTTGGATGTAAAACGCGCCGTCATCTGTTTCCTGCACCCCGTTCCGGCCGCGGAAAAACGGGGTGCCATGCAGCGCGTTGAGCCATTCCGGCCTCGGCGGTGAAACATAGCCGCCGAAGCGTTCCCCTGTTTCGCTTTGGAAAAACGGCGGTTCCTTAGGATGAGCGATGCTTCGCGCCATCAGCACATGTTCGCCGCGGTCAAGGCGCTGTTTCAACGTAAGCCAATCCGGTTTCGTCTCGTTTGTGACCGGCTCAAGCCAAACATGGATGACGCCGTCGCATCCGCTTCCTTGCCCCCACCCTCCGTCATCTTCTGTGCGCAAGTCAAACGATAGGGCCGCCGCCTGCCGGCTTGACAGCACTTCGATCGCATGCGCAGCCACCGCTTCTTCGAGGCATCCGCCGCTTAATAAGCCGGTTGTCTTTCCGTCTGCTCCGATCCACATCCATGTTCCTTCCTTTTGGTAGGCCGAGCCTTCCACGTCAATCGTGATGGCGAATACACCATCGTTCGGCGCGGCGGCCATGGCATTGAGCGCGGCATAGTAGCTTTCCATGCTTATCCTCCTTCCGCATGGCGCCAAAGGCGGCTAAGCTGTTGAAAACGCGGCGTGACGATCAATAAACTTTCATAATGGCCGTAAGCGGCAGCCACCGTCGGCACGAGCCGCATCAGCGCGTACGTGAGCGCTTGAAGCGGCACGCTCGGGTGGAACCGACCGACCGCTTTGAGCATCTCGTTCGTTTCTGCCATGGCTTCGGCCGTGCGAAACAGCACGCTTAGATGATATTTTGCTTCGTTTCGTTCAAGCGGTCCGCTAAGAAGGGTGGAGACGTGTTCGCTGAGTTCTTCGGCCAATGCGGCGAGCCGTTGAAAAAGCGGATAGGTATACCGATGTTCTTGCACGTATGGGCGCAGCTGTTGCTGGATCGTTTCATTGGCCGCTTGAATGTCGCTGAGCAGACCGCTTATCTCTTTTCGATTGTCCCATTGTTCATTCATCGCGATCCTGTTCTCTCCCTAACCATTTTTCGACTTTGCAAACGCCGTTTTTAAAATGCGGCTGTTTTGACACTTGATCCCACGTATCGAGTGTCAGCTCGTTTGCCGCTTCCTGCTCAAGCAGTGATCCGTAGTGAAACGGAAGAAACACCATGCCCGGCAGCACGGAGTCGGTGAGGCGAGCGCGAACGATCACTTCACCGCGGCGGCTTGAGACGCGCACCCAGTCGCCCATTTGGATCTGCAAGCGGGCGGCGTCGTCCGGATGAATTTCCGCATACCCTTCCGGAGCCGACAGCTGCAAAAGCGGAGCCCGCCCGGTTTTCGTCCGCGTATGCCAATGGAAGACGTTGCGCCCGGTATTCAGCCAAAACGGGTATTCCCGATCCGGCCATTCGAGCGGCGGCGACCAGTCGATCCCGTACAAAATGGCGCGTCCGTTGGCGCCGATGGCGGCGAACTCTTCGCGCGTCCGCGCCCGTCCTGTCCGCATGTCGCGACCGTATGACTCAGCCTCATCGACAGCCGTCGGAAACACGTTGTCGGTGTACAGCCGTTTTTTTCCTTCGGGATATTGTTCGTTGCACGGCCACTGAATGCCCCCAAGCCGTTCGATTTTTTCATAGGTCATGCCCGACATGTCGCACGGACGACCTTTTGAGACGAGGCGCCATTCGTTAAATGCCTCCTCGGGTGTGCGGTAGGTGATGAGCGGACGCCCGCTTCGGTCGCGAAACCCCATGCGCCGGGAAAATTCGATCAGCAGCTCCAAGTCGGACGGCAAGCCGAACGGCGGGTCGACCGCCTTGCGAAGCACGTTGACGCGCCGCTCCAAATTCGTCATCGTGCCTTCCTTTTCTCCCCATAAAGCGACCGGGAGAACGAGGTCGGCGAACTCGGCTGTTTCGTTGAAAAACGGATCTTGGACAACAAGGAACACCTGTTTGAGCAGTTCGATCACCCGCTTGCGGTTCGGCAGCGAAACGGCCGGATTGGTGGCGATCACCCAAAACATGCGGATGTGCCCTTCCTCGATCAGCCGAAGCATCTCCATGACATGCGTTTGCGGGCCGACCGGCAGCGTCTCGACATCGACATTCCATAAATCAGCGATTTCTTGCAAATGTTTCGGGTTTTCATCGTTCCGGTATCCGGGGTAAAAGCCGGCGCCGCCGACTTCGCGGTTGGACATCGAGCTCGGCTGCCCGGCGTGCTGAAACGGCCCCGACCCCGGCTTGCCGATTTTGCCCATGATTAAGTGCATCGAATTGACGAGCGAGGCGGCGGCCGTAGCGTCCATGCTTTGATAGACGCCTTGCAGCAGTACGGTGACGGTTGTTTTTGACGTGCCGATCCATTCGGCGCACGTTCGCAAATCGCGTTCTGGCACACCGGTAATTTGTTCCACCACTTCGGGCGTGTAGCGGGCGGCCGTTCGCTCGAGCTGCTCATACCCAACCGTATAGCGTTCGATGTAGCCGCGGTCGATCCAGCCGTTGGCGATGAGCAAATGAATCAGCCCGTTTAAGACGGCGACGTTCGTGCCGCTTTTCGGCCGGAGCGATAAGTCAGCCATTTTTTGGCTGATGTCAAGGCGCGGGTCGATTTCCACAATTTTGGTGCCGCGCTTCCGCCGGGCATCGAGTACCCGCTCCCAGAGGACGGTATTCGTCTCGTTTGAGTTCCGGCCGATAAATACGATGACTTCCGCAACATCCAAATCGTCAAGGCAGGCCGGAGGACCGTCGGCGCCGAAGCTTTGGATAAGCGACCATTCGGCTGTCGCCGTGCATAGCCTTGTATTGGCGTCAACGTGGTGGGTGCGCAAACCGGCGCGGGTGATTTTCGCGATCGTATAATATTCCTCTAAATACAGCTGCCCGCTATGGTAAACCGCGATGCTCTCCGGGCCATGAGCGGAAAGTAATTCTTTCGTTTTTTCCACCAGCAGCGAAAGGGCATCGTTCCAGCTTGCCGGTACGAGTGTTCCGCTCCGGTTGCGGATGAGCGGCCGGGTCAGCCGGTCAAGGCTGTTGTTCGCCCACCATTGGTTTTCTCCTTTCGGGCCGAGCCGACCGCGGTTGACTGGGTAGCGGACATTGCCTTTAATGCCGACGATGCGGTTGTCTTTGACCGCGATGTAGCAGCCGCAGCCGTTCGAGCAAATGCCGCAAGTGGAATACACCCACTTGTCAATTTCGCCTTGCGTATATACGCACATATCTTCGCGCGGCGTCTCCCAAGCCATAATGTCATCTCCTCACGAAGGATAAATGATCGGTGGTGATAATCGCTCGCAGCTGCTGGTACGATGGATACGAAGATGTGTAGCGGATGGAACGGTACGGCAAAAACGGGGGAGGTGCAGGCGTCGTTGCTGCGTAGATGGGAAGCTGTGACGACGGCACACCTGTTTCAGCGCGAAACGGCGGCGTGATGAGCTGCCAAAAGGCAAGCGGCGGCAGCGAATGCGGCATCGGTTCGCCCCCTTTCAAAAAAGGCTCTGCTATCATTATATTTCTGTAACAAATGCCCATGACTGAAAAACAAAGAAGCCAGCTGTTGACAGCTAGCTTCTTTTTTGATCCGTTTTTCCTTTCCTGAGCCGTCCGGCCCGCTTGGCGGCTTCCCGCAGCAAAAACTCGATCTGGGCGTTGACGCTGCGAAACTCGTCCTGCGCCCATTGTTCGAGCGCGGCATATAATTCATGGTCAATGCGCAGGGGAAATTGTTTTTTCTTTGCCATCGCACTCCACAACCGTTAATATAGACTGCCGGTATTGATCACCGGCTGGGTGGCGCGCTCGGAGACGATCGCGACCATTAAGTTGTTCACCATTGCGGCTTTTCGTTCATCATCTAACTCTAAAATGTTTTCTTTGTCAAGCTGTTCGATTGCCATTTGTGCCATGGAAACCGCCCCTTCGACGATCTTTTTCCGCGCCACCAAAATGGCAGCAGCTTGTTGGCGTTGGAGCATGGCGCTCGCAATTTCCGGGGAGTACGCCAAGTGAGTGAGGCGCGCTTCCATCACCTCGACTCCGGCGACACGCAATCGCTCCTGCAGCTCAGCGGCGAGAACATCGGAAATAATATCGGCGTTGCCGCGCAACGTAATCTCGTTGTCGTCTTCAAACGTGTCGTACGGATATTTTGTCGCGACATGGCGAATGGCGGCTTCGCTTTGAATCTCGACGAATTGTTCGTAATCATCAACATCGAACACAGCCTTGGCTGAATCAATGACGCGGAAAACGACGACGGCGGCAATTTCAATCGGATTGCCTTGAACATCGTTCACTTTCAACTTGTTGCTCGTGAAGTTGCGCACGCGCAGCGATACTTTCTTTCGAACGGTGAGCGGCACGGTGAAAAACAGCCCGCTGTCGCGAATCGTGCCGAAATAGCGGCCGAAAAAGGTGAGCACTTTCGCTTGATTCGGCTGGACGATCGTGATGCCGGTCGCCAAGAGGGCGGCAAGGGCGAAGCAGAAAACGGCCAATAAGAGCTGCACTTGAATGAGGCTGACAAAACCAGCCATAACGAAAAGGGCGATGCATCCGATGCCGATAAATCCATCCATGCGCCATGCTTTTTGTTCTCTCATACCTATCCCCCTAATAGTGTCGATTTGATATTTATATGATATCATATAATCAAAAAAATGGAAACAGGGATTGATCATGTTAAGACGAGAAGAGGGATTCGCCCATAGCTCGCCACGAGGCAGATGTTTCTAACTATTTTCCATCCAGAAGCATAAAGGGCGATCGTTCAGCCTGTTAATGTTTTAATGTACTAAAAAATGGAAATTCATAATTGACATCGCATTCATTGTCATCATACAATAGAAAAAAAGACCAATAGGTGTGTAGAAGCAATGGAAACACGACAAGCGCGCATCGGCCGGCTGGCATTGTTGCTGGCGATGCTTGACGAGGGAGAGGAAGAAGCGGCCCTCGGCCAGCTCGAGGCGCTCGCTTGGCGCTATTGTCAAGGGCGGGTCGGGGCGATGGAGCCGCAAAAAATCGTCGCGGCAATTGAGACGGCGGCGAAACGGCATGGAGTGGTTGACGGTGGCTTGTACCGTGAGATGCACGCCTTATACCATGCGATTTTAGAGGCAGTGCATGGCGTGACGAGAGGGCAGGTAGAGTTAGGAGATTTGTTGAGAACCGCTGGCCTTCGTTTCGCCGTGGTGCGCGGTATGCCATATGAACAGCCGAACGAAGGGGAATGGATCGCCGTTGCGTTGTACGGGACGATCGGCGCTCCGGTGCGCGGGCTCGAGCACGAGGCGGCCGGGCTCGGAATCAATCATATATAAGACGGTCAGTGCCTAGAGCAATAAGTCATGAGGAGGCGAACGCTGCCATATGGCAGGGCGCCTCCTTTTTTGTTTGCCCAGGCGTTCGATTGAGAAAACAAACGAAGGGAGATGAAATGATGATCGTATTGACCGGGCATACATTGACGATCGATGAGGTAAGACGTGTTGTCTATGAACGGGAGCGGGTGGCGGCCGATGAGGAAAGCATGAGGGCTGTCGAGAAAAGCCGCGCGGCAGTGGAACAAGCGATCTCCAATGGACGGACGATCTATGGCGTGAATACGGGTTTTGGCAAACTCGCCGATGTGCGCATTGAAGGAAGCGACCTTGAACAGCTGCAAATCAATCTTCTTCGCTCGCACGCTTGTGCCGTCGGCGAGCCATTTGCCGAAGATGTCGTGAGGGCGATGCTTCTTTTGCGGGCGAATGCGTTGTTGAAAGGGTATTCCGGCGTGCGTCCGGCGGTCATTGAGCAGTTGCTCGCATTTTTGAACACCGGTATCCATCCGATCGTGCCGCAGCAAGGTTCCCTCGGCGCCAGCGGCGATTTAGCGCCGCTCGCCCATTTGGCGCTGGCGTTTGCCGGCGAGGGAGAGGCGATGTACCAAGGGCGGCGGATGCCTGCCGCCCAAGCGCTTTCACAAGCGGGGATTTCACCGCTTTCCCTTCAGGAAAAAGAAGGGCTGGCGCTTATTAACGGCACGCAGGTGATGACGGCCGTCGGAGCCCTTGCTTACTTAGAGGCGGAACAACTGGCGTATGACAGTGAATGGATCGCGGCGCTGACGATTGAGGCGCTTTATGGCATTGTGGACGCGTTTGACGCCCGCATCCACGCAGCCCGCGGGTTTCAGGAGCAGGTGGAGGTGGCGGAACGGCTGCGCCGCTATTTAGCTGGCAGCCAACTCACAACAAGGCAAGGGGAGCGGCGCGTGCAAGATGCGTACTCCATCCGCTGCCTCCCGCAAGTGCACGGAGCGTCGCTTAGGGCGCTTCGTTATGTGAAGGAAACGCTTGAAATCGAAATGAACGCTGCTACGGACAATCCGCTTATTTTTGCGGACGGGACGGCGCTCTCTGGCGGCAACTTTCATGGCCAACCCGTTGCGATCGCCATGGATTTGTTGAAAATCGCGGTGGCGGAGCTGGCCAACATCAGCGAACGCCGCATCGAACGGCTTGTCAATCCGCAGCTTAGCGAAGGCTTGCCGCCGTTTTTAAGCCCACAGCCCGGCTTGCAGTCGGGAGCGATGATTATGCAATATGTCGCCGCTTCGCTCGTGTCGGAAAACAAGACGCTCGCCCATCCGGCCAGCGTCGATTCGATTCCGTCATCGGCCAACCAGGAAGACCATGTCAGCATGGGAACGACCGCCGCCCGCCATGCGTACATGATCGTGCAAAACGCTCGAAAAGTGTTGGCGATTGAGCTCATTTGCGCTTTGCAGGCTGTCGAAGCGCGCGGCATCGAGCGAATGGCCCCGTCAACGAGGCAGTTTTACCATAAGGCGCGCCGCATTGTTTCCTCCATTACAGCTGACCGCGTCTTTTCTGATGACATTGAAGCGGTGGCGGCGTGGTTGAGCGAAAGGGCAAACCATCACTTTCTCCGCGATGAAGCGAAAGCTTAGAAGTCTAGTGAGAAAGAGCCAGGAAGTTGTGGGGTTGCAAGGTTTTTCAACTTGAGAAATACTGTTGGAGGACAGCATTTCCCCTTGAATCACCAGCTTTTTCAAGAAGGGCAAAGCATAGTGGGCGTAGAGGCGTGAGAGCGTTCAAGGATAGGTGTTTGAAAAAATGGTAGTTATATAGACCTTTTCCGCTAGAGATAGGGAAGCAGTCATCAGTGAAGATGGTTTGCTTCCCTAACTTTTTCTACGGAGTTCGGACGATGCAGTGAGCCTTCCCCATAATTGGTTAGGACGAGAGCATTGACAGTCTATTCCATTGTTGTCCCCCAGTCGAATTTGCAGTATGATGAAGAAGAGAGACAAAGGGGAAAGGGTGGGTATATCATTGACAATTTCTGCCGCGGCGCTGTTGGCGTTATGGAAGATTATTGCGATTGATATCATTTTGTCTGGGGATAATGCGGTCGTCATTGCGATGGCGACGCGGCGGCTGCCGAAAGACCAGCGAAACAAAGCGATTTTTTGGGGAACAGCGGGGGCGGTGTTGCTGCGCATCTTGTTTGCAGCCATCATTGTCTTTTTACTGAACATCCCGTTCGTTCACTTCGTTGGCGGATTGCTGCTTGTATGGATCGCCTATAAAGTGCTTGTCGAACGGGAAGAGGAAGCGAACGTACAATCATCAGACCGGTTGTTGAAGGCGATTGCGACGATTATCATTGCCGATGCAGTGATGAGCCTTGATAACGTTGTTGCTGTGGCCGGGGCGGCCGAAGGGCATCTTGGCATGCTGGCGCTCGGGGTAGCCATCAGCATCCCGATTATGATTTTCGGCTCCAAAGCGATCGTCCGGGTGATGGAACAACATCGATGGATCGCGTACGTTGGCTCCGGCATTTTGGCGTGGACGGCCGGAAAGATGATGGCGGGGGATGAAGGGGTGCTGCATTGGTTTCACCTTTCTTATGGCCCGTTCGTCTACGCGGTTGCCGCCGGCGTGACGATTTTGGTCGTGTCAGCTGGCTATATCACGAATAAAAAGGCCGAGCGTGAAGAAGGGACGTTGATTTGAGCGGTTGGGGGTGGTGTGATGCCATGAACATCCAACGCATTCTCGTGACGGGAAGGCTTTATGCCGAGCTTGCCGCCCTTCTCCCGGACAAGCGGCCGGATAAAGCGTTTCGCTTTGTGGCGGAAGAAGAATTGACGGCCAATGATTTCGCCTGGGCGGATGCGTACGTCGGCTTTCGTCCGGCCGGGCCGTTTTCGCTCGCCAATTTGCGCTGGGTGCATTCGCTCGGCGCGGGCGTTGACGCGTTTTTGTGGAAGCGGGAATGGAAGAAGAACGTGTTGCTGACGCGGACGATCGGGTCATTTGGCGAGCAGATCGCCGAATATTGCCTCAGCTACTTATTGCGCGACGCCCAATGTCATGACGTGTATGCATGGTATCAAGAACAGCGGCAGTGGAAGCCGCTCGCTCCGAAACGGCTTGGTGAACAGCGGATTGTCATTTATGGGACGGGTGAGATCGGCCGGCGCATCGCGGAAACGCTTCGTCTGTTCGGCGTTTCGCCGATCGGCGTATCGCGAAGCGGCCGAGACACGCCGCCGTTTTCGGCTGTTTGCCGCCATGAAGAGGCGGGGGAAGCGCTTGCTTGCGCTGATTGGGTGATCGCTGCGCTTCCGCTGACAGAGGAAACGCATCATCTCTTTGACGAGACGTTTTTTGCCTGTTTGCACAACGCGGGCTTTATCAATGTTGGGCGTGGGGCGACGGTTGATGAGACGGCGCTTATCGGCGCCTTGGAAAACCGAAATGTCCGCCTGGCGGTGCTCGATGTGTTCGAAGAAGAGCCGCTGCCGCCGCACTCGCCGCTTTGGGTTCATCCGAATGTCATCATTACCCCTCATATCGCGGCGCTGACATCAGCGGATGCCGCCGCCCATAGCGTTTTAGACACGCTCCGCCGCATCGAAACAGGAGCGCCGCTTGCCAATGCGGTCGATGTGAGCCGGCGGTATTGAACCGGCATTTCGCGTCTTAACCGCGTCACAAAGGTTTTTTAGTAATTTTTTTGACCAGCACAACGAGCGATGACAGCTCTTTTTTGGCCATCGCTCTTCCCTCCTTGTGACATTCAATGTCAATGCTTTCGTCCATGCCCAAACCTTCCACAATCTTTCGCTGATCAGGGGGAGCGGGCGGCCCGGTGCGTCCCACGTATATTCGGCTGCGATGTTGTTGGCCTTTGTCTCATAAAACAAGCGAATCGAGTCGCCGTTGTTGGCAAAAGGGGGAACATTGAAAAAAATCTGTCCCATTGCGGAAAATGCAGTTGATTTGGTAAATTCAGTTTTGTTATGATAACAATAGTTAAATAATCTATGGATTGGAAAATAGGGAAGGCGAAAAGCAAGGGCGAGTGGCTGGCGTTGGCAGTGGCCGTCCTTGCAAGCAGGAGTGTTTCGCTTCTCCTTTCAATCCGTCTTTCTAGGGTTCGAACGGTAGTTCACGAGTTTTATTGCCATTTGAGTTCAACTTTCTCATACTATCATAATCAATGGTGATGATCTGCTGAAAACGCAACTTGTTTCCACATCCCTTTGCGATTCCACAATGACCACGGAACCCACCTTTCTTAACTAGGCATCCAGCAGGTTTAACTCATTGTCATTGACTATATACATGCTCATGGAAAAATGAACATTTGCCTTCTCCTTCAACTAACTTCCTCCCCCCCGTGGCTCAGCTTGTAGATTGAGCCCGCAGGATCTGTAAAGGAAGTGTTGCAACGCTTAGGGTGTGCAGGATAACGGAGAGGTTAACTCTTCTTGTTGCATGTATATAGCTACTATATAGCTGTCATTAAAAGAGGAGGTGATCCACGAGATTAGGATGGCTCTGCGGTGTGTTTCTCAACTGAATTGGATTCGCTCAATTCCTTTTTCTGTTTTCGATAGAGCCATTCCCGCATTTTAAACATGACAGTGGAGCTGATCAATAAGGCAATCAATGTTCCATACAGGTGGCACTGAAAGCGAGCCCCTTTCATCGGTTTGAATCGATGAATGTGAAACAGGGATTTCCATGTCTTAAATACCACCTCAATCTGCCAGCGAAGAGAATACAGCGTATGAATTTCGTGCAAAGAGGTATAAATCGCTGGAATATTGGTGATATATACATATATTGGGTGGGGGCGTCGCGTCACGTACGCGGCCCCTTTTTGTTTCGCCTTCTGTTTCCATTGTCCTTCCTTCTGTCGCTCCTGTTCTTCTGTCAGCCGATACACAATAAGCCGCGGTTGATGAACTTTCTTTCCACTGACATACGCATGTTCCAGTTCCATGGTTTCTCCCGGTTGCAGCACCGCAAGGAAATCCTCTGGTTCCCATTTTCGAAATCGGTCCCCTTCTTTTTGGTAAATCCCTACATTGTGTTTGAGCCGTGAAATATAAAAGGCCCCGGCGTCATGAATGGCTTGCAATCCCTCAAGCGAAAAATAGCCTAAGTCTTTCAAACAAAGGTCTCCCTCTTGGATGGTCGATAGAAGGGACGCTCCGCAGGCGGCGTCGTGATGACGGGCATCTTCGACGTCCACATGGAGAACCTTCCCTTCTAGCCATTCATATTCCAGCTGAATTTTCACCCCAGGCCCCGTACATCCCTCGTAAATCCCCTGGATTTCAGGAGGCAGTTGAAACGACGTGGAATCGAGAATGCGAATCCGGAGAAACAGCGAATGTCTTGGACATAAGCGACGGGCCTCCTGAGTCTGATGAATGAGCAGTTTTTCAAACACCGCTTTGAGGAAACTCACCGCTTTTTCATGAAACCGTTGATTGAGCCCTTCCGCACTCAGAGAGGTGTTTTGCTTGAGAGCTAGAGCACTGCAAAGCTGCACCAATGATTTTTGACCGC
>NZ_AYSF01000037.1:0-66441 GCF_000498995.1 Geobacillus thermopakistaniensis | reverse complement strand
GCGGAGAAATGGGCAGTTGGTGGAGGAAGAAGAGACCCGAACGGCAGCCTCGGCCTCGACGAAGTCCAAGCGGGTTGAACAGGCCAAACGGAAGGCAGGACGGTTGTGGGCAGATGTGGTGCGTCAGAATCTACCGTGTCTGCAGCGGTCATCCGGGACGCCGATCCATCAAGCGTTGTCGGCGCTTCGGGATTTTGGTTGGGTGTAAAAAAATGGAACACAATATCATCACCTCAAGATGAGGGATGAGAGTCCGAAAGCGCTTACGATATCAATTCCTGAAAATGGTTCGCTAACTAGTGATTGACAACACCCGTAGTGAACCGAAAAAATGTTCTCCACAAAGTCTTGACTGACTCGAATTTATGTCACCCTAATTCCAGGAGAATCTGTGCAAACAGTAGAGGGAACTGTTGGAAGTTAAAAAATGGATGGGCAAACAAAGGGGCAAAAGTGGGGAGGAAAATGATGGAGAACAAATCTATAGCCTTTCAGAACGAAATGCTGAAAACCATTATTGACAGTGTCCATGAGGGAATTGTCATTGTGGATGAAAAAGCAAAAATCATTTATATGAATAAAAGTTATTGCGAGTTTTTGGAAAAAGAGCAGGAAGAGGTCATTGGCAAGCACGTAACAGAGGTGATTGAAAATACAAGAATGCATATTGTTGTCCAAACAGGAAAAGAAGAGAGGGCTGATTTGCAATATATAAAAGGAAACTATATGATTGCCAACCGTATTCCCATTGTGATCAATGGGAAAATCATCGGGGCGGTCGGAACGGTTATTTTTCGCGATATTCATGAATGGAAACGGATGAATAGCCATATTAAAAGTTTGTTGCTGCAATTACAAACGTATTTAGAGGAATGGAAGGAAGACAATGGAGCGAAATATACATTAAGTGATATTGTTTCCCAATCAAAACAAATGGAAATGTTAAAGGAGCGAGTAAAGCGTATTGCTGATAGTGACGTTTCGGTGTTGATTCGCGGGGAAAGTGGCACGGGTAAAGAGTTGTTCGCCCATAGCATTCATCAGTTAAGCAGCCGAAGCCATAAGCCGTTTATCAAGGTCAATTGCGGTGCTATTCCCGATCACCTATTGGAATCAGAGCTGTTTGGCTACGAAGAAGGAGCTTTTACTGGAGCGAGAAAAGGTGGAAAAAAAGGAAAGTTTCAGTTAGCTGATGGTGGGACGGTTTTTCTTGATGAAATTGGAGATATGCCATTGCATATGCAAGTGAAATTGTTGCGCGTTTTGCAGGAGAAGGAGATTGAACCGGTGGGGTCAACGAAAACAGTTCCAGTCGATGTACGGATTATCGCTGCTACCAACCGGCCATTAGAAAAATTGATCGAAGAAAAGCGGTTCCGTGAAGATTTATACTACCGTATTAATGTTGTGTCGATTTTCATTCCCCCTTTGCGTGAGAGGCCAGAGGATATCAGCGCATTGGTGCATCATTTCGTGAATAAGATCAGCAAACGCGCAGGAAAACGAATCACAGCCATTGATGAGAACGTGTGGCATATTTTTTCTCAACATTCATGGCCGGGGAACATCCGTGAACTTGAAAATGTCGTGGAAGTGGCTGTTCACTTTGCTGAAGGAGAAACAATTACAGTTGAAGCATTACCGGAGTATTTAAGAGCCAATTCCGTATATCAATTGCAAGGAAAAACACTAAAGCAGCTGCTTGAGGAAACGGAGAAGGCAATTATCAAAAAAAGTTTGTCGCTTCATCAAAACGATAAAGTAAAGGCAGCTGAGGCTCTAGGGATTAGCAAGTCAACGATGTATGAGAAGTTAAAAAAATATGGTCTGGATGGTTAGTTTTCCGGAATCTTGGAATGTGTTCCGAGATTCCGGATTTTTTGTGAAAACAATACACAGGTGAAGTGGTGTTTGTGGTTGAGTAAGGAGTAAAGTTTTTGTATTTTTATTGAACGAATGTCCGAGTTTTCGGAATAAGGAAAGGGATGTTTAACTCGTTATTCTGTCTTCTCTTATATATTTTGTTGGCATCATTCTTGCTTATCATAGATGAATGAAGGAAGCAATAACATAGATGGGGAGGTAAAACGTCCATGAAGCCGATACATTCTTCTTTTATTGAGGCGGTGAAAGACATTCCGGACGGGGCAACGATTATGGTTGGGGGCTTCGGGCTTGTCGGCATTCCAGAAAACTTAATTCTCGCGTTAGCGGAAACGGGTGTCAAGGATTTAACGGTTATTTCCAATAATTGCGGTGTGGATGACTGGGGACTTGGATTGCTCCTGAAAAATAAACAAATTAAGAAAATGATCGCTTCCTATGTTGGAGAAAATAAGGAGTTTGAACGCCAAGTTCTCAATCAGGAAATAGAAGTTGAATTAATTCCCCAAGGAACGTTGGCAGAACGCATTCGCGCCGGCGGGGCCGGAATACCGGCATTTTATACTCCTGCTGGAGTTGGCACCCCGATTGCGGAAGGGAAAGAAGTACGAGTATTTAACGGCAAAGAGTATATTCTTGAAACGGCGTTAGTTGCTGACTTTAGTTTAGTGCGCGCGTGGAAAGGAGATAAAATGGGGAATTTGATTTACAACAAAACAGCGCGTAACTTTAACCCGATGATGGCGGCAGCAGGGAAAGTTACGATTGCAGAAGTGGAGGAACTTGTGGAAATTGGAGAATTGGATCCGGATCACATTCATACGCCGAGCATTTATGTACAACGATTAGTAGTTGGAAAACAAGAAAAACGGATTGAACGTCTAGTTGTTCGCTAGTATGTCAAAGAAGGGAGCAAGTGAAAACAATGAATAAACAATCCATTCGTGAAAGAATTGCCAAGCGTGCTGAACAGGAGATTGAAAACGGTTTCTACGTCAATTTAGGGATTGGAATACCAACTCTTGTCGCCAATTTTATTCAATCGCATAAAAAGGTGGTGCTGCAATCTGAAAACGGATTGTTAGGGATTGGACCTTACCCTCTCAAGGATGAGGTAGACCCCGATTTAATCAATGCCGGGAAAGAAACGATAACGGCTATTCCCGGAGCTTGCTATTTTAGCAGTGCCGAATCATTTGCCATGATCCGTGGCGGTCATATCGATGTAGCTATTTTAGGAGGAATGGAAGTTTCGGAAGAGGGTGATCTTGCTAATTGGATGATCCCTGGAAAAATGATTAAAGGCATGGGAGGAGCGATGGATCTAGTGCATGGAGCGAAAAAGATTATTGTTGTTATGGAGCATGTTAGCAAGGATGGAAAACCGAAGATTGTGAAAAAGTGTAGTCTTCCGTTGACAGGAAGGAAAGTGGTCAACCGCATTATTACCGAAAAAGCGGTTATAGACGTGACCGAGAATGGCTTGAAGTTAGTAGAAATTTTGGATGGAAGTAGCGTCGAAGAGATTCAATCTCTGACAGAACCAACATTGATTATCGATGAAACGCTTTTTATTCAGGCATAATTTTGTCTAGGGGTGATCGGGGATGTGGAGCATGATCGGTCTAATTGGGGGATTGGCATTACTCATTTATTTAACCATGAGAGGAATGAATTTATTTATTGCTGCGCCACTATGCGCATTCGTAGTGGCTGTTTTCAGCGGATTGCCGCTATTTCCGCAGTTGGTTGGCGAAGGAGAAGCAAATTTAGTCGGAAATTATATGACGGGATTCTCAAGCTTTATTCAATCTTGGTATCTAATGTTTTTATTAGGCGCCATTTTTGGGAAGTTAATGGAAGACAGTGGGGCCGCTCATAGTGTTTCCAAGTGGATTGTGAATAAGTTGGGAATGAAGCATGCAGCATTAGCCATTGTGATTGCTTGTGCCGTTTTAACATATGGAGGAGTCAGCTTATTCGTCGTGGCATTTTCTGTTTATCCGATGGCTGTGAGCTTGTTTAAGCAAGCCAATTTGCCGCGCCGCTTTATTCCGGCAGCCCTTGCGTTTGGCTCTGTAACATTTACAATGACGTCAGCAGGATCTCCGGAAATTCAAAACTGGATTCCGATTGAATATTTAAAGACATCTCCATACGCTGGCTGGGAAGTTAGTCTTATTGTTGCCATTTTTATGGCCTTGTTCGGTTACTGGTGGTTAAAGAAAATGATCGATAAAGCAGTGGCAAGAGGGGAGAGATTTGTTTCTAGACCAGGTGATCCGGTTGAAGAAGGCCAAGAACTGCCTCACCCCGTTCTCGGTCTCATCCCGCTTTTGGTTGTATTAGTGATTTCGTTTGTATTTCATGATTCCTTAAAACAGTCGGCGCTCATTGTGGCTTTACTTGGCGGTGTCATCGCCACGTACGTATGCAATTATAAGTATTTCAAAAATTTCGGGAATGCTGTCTCCGAAGGAACGATCGGAGCATTAATCGCTTTAGGGAATACAGCAGCGGTGGTCGGTTTTGGCGGTGTTACTAAAGCGGTTCCTGCCTTTCAGACAGCGGTGGAAACAATTACGAGCATTCCGGGTAACCCTTTAATTGGAGGAGCTATTGCGGTTAGTGTTATTGCAGGAATGACGGGGTCGGCTTCTGGGGGGCAGGCCATTGCGTTGCCGCTCATCGCGCCGCACTATTTGGATATGGGAGTCAATCCGGAAGCATTGCATCGTGTGGTTGCCATTTCTTCTGGAGCGCTTGATTCGTTGCCGCATAACGGATATGTAGTTACAACGATTCGAGCGATTTGTGGGGAAACCCATCAGGATGCCTATAATGCGGTAGGGGCTTTAACCGTGATTGTTCCTGCGCTAGGGACGGTGTTGGCAATCATTTTATTTTCGCTTGGTTTAGGAATCTGAAGAAGTATGCAAAAAGGGAAATTTCGTTTTATTGAGGCATTGAGGGCATCACGTTTTGATGAAACATCGGTGGGAATAGGGGGATCAGATGGTGGTAAAAGGCAAAGTAATGTTGATTACCGGAGCAGCGAGCGGAATTGGGTATGAAATGGCGAAAACCTTTGCTGAAAACGGCAGTAAAGTCGTGCTGACAGACATCAATAAAACAGCCGTGGAGAAAGCGGCTGAATCGCTGCAAAATAGTGGGTATGAGGCGATTGGCTTAAAGTGCGATGTCACATCTGAAGAAGAGGTTAAAATGGCCTTGGATGAAACGTTGAATCGATTCGGGCGGATTGACATTCTGATTAACAATGCGGGATTGCAGTATGTAGCCAATATTGAAGATTTTCCGACGCAGAAATTTAAACAGCTTATTGATGTTATGCTCGTAGCCCCATTCATTGCTATTAAACATGTTTTTCCGACGATGAAGCAACAAAACTATGGCCGTATTATTAACATCGCATCCATTAACGGCTTGGTTGGGTTTGCCGGGAAAGCGGCGTACAATAGCGCGAAGCATGGGGTCATTGGTTTAACAAAGGTGGCGGCCCTTGAAGGAGCACCGTATGGAATTACTGTCAATGCCCTATGCCCAGGATACGTTGATACACCGCTTGTCCGCAACCAATTGAGTGATTTAGCTGCTACAAGAAATGTTCCGTTAGAAAAAGTATTGGAGGAGGTCATTTATCCGCTTGTGCCGCAGCGGCGTCTGTTGTCGGTTGAGGAAATTGCAAACTATGCGATGTTTTTAGCGAGCGAACAAGCAAGAGGTGTCACCGGGCAGGCGGTCGTAATCGATGGAGGATATACGGCGCAGTGAAGATTGTATGTGATGAAGAAGGGAGCGACAGAGAATGAGAGAAGTGGTCATTACAGCGGCCGTGCGTACGCCGATTGGAACATTTGGCGGCGTCTTTAAAGACCTGTTGCCGACGGATTTAATTGTTCCTGTTTTAGAGGAAGCAGTAAAACGCAGCCAAATTGAGAAAGACGAAGTAAACGAAGTGATTTTAGGTCATTGCATTCAGAGAACGGATATACCCAATACAGCAAGAACGGCTGCCTTGCTAGCAGGATTCCCTCATACAACAACCGGTTTTACGATTCAGCGCCAGTGCGCTTCTGGAATGCAAGCAGTTATTTCGGCGGCTATGCAAATTCAAGTCGGGCTGAGCGATGTGGTCATTGCCGGCGGTGTTGAATCCATGAGTTCTAGTCCGTATATATTAAAGCAGTATCGTTGGGGAGCGCGTTTACAGCACCAGCAAGTCCGTGATAGCGTTTGGGAAGTTCTTGAGGATCCGATTCACCATGTGATGATGGGAGAAACAGCCGAGAATCTTGCCGAACGGTATGGGATCACAAGGGAGGAGCAGGATGAACTGGCGTTGTTAAGCCATCGGCGAGCTATTTTGGCGATGGAATCGGGATACTTTGATTCTCAAATTGTTCCGATCACGGTAAAAACACGAAAGGAGGAGATAGTCGTAACAAAAGATGAGCATCCACGAGCCGATGTGACGAAAGAAAAATTGGCTTCCTTAAGACCTGTATTCCGAAAAAATGGGACGGTAACAGCAGGGAATGCATCGGGAATTAATGACGGTGCTGCTGCGCTTGTGCTCATGTCTGCCGAGTATGCACAGCAACGAGGGATCCAGCCGCTTGCAAAAGTAGTTGGTTATTCTGTTGCCGGAGTGGATCCTCTAGTGATGGGACGCGGCCCGGTTCCAGCGGTACAAAAAGGATTAGAAAGGGTAAATTGGACGTTAGCGGAAGCCGATTTAATTGAAATCAATGAAGCATTTGCTGCTCAGTATTTAGCTGTAGAAAGGGAACTGCGTTTAGATAGAGATAAAGTGAACGTAAACGGAAGCGGCATCAGCTTGGGACATCCGATTGGATGCACAGGAGCGCGTATTGTCGTCAGTCTTATTCATGAGTTGCAGCGCCGTCAGCTTGAAAAAGGAATTGCCTCTTTATGCGTGGGCGGTGGAATGGGAACGGCGGTGTTTATTGAGGCTTTGTAAAGACTGGGCATAATATTTGTAAGGTGTTCCTAGAGTCAAAAATCGAACAACGAAGGGAGTCCAAAAGCGTCTGCTTTTAGGCTCCCTTGATCTATTTTTTGTTTCTTTCTCCTTTGTGGAGCAATTCACAACAATGGCATGAAAATCGAGTAGGATTTTTTCGGGCAACTGTCGAATAATCCACTATTGAGAATCTAGAGATGTGCTCAGTTCAACAGGAATTGTTCATCAGAGGGGGGATTGAATGAACTATCTATCTTCAGTTATAGAGACAAAGTTTATTCCGCCTTATCTCAAGGAAACGGTGATTGTACGCCCATCCTTGATGAAAAAATTAATTCGTATGAAAAACTATCCCCTCACCATTATTCACTCGGGACCGGGTTATGGCAAAAGTACATCGTTGGCTTTGTTGCTTAGCAATTCATATACACCGTTTTGCTGGTATACGGTTTCAGAACAGGACGATAACTTTTTTCCTTTTCTTATCCATATGGTCTATTGTGTTCGTACGCTATTTCCTGATTTTGGGATGGAACTGCTGACGGTCCTTGAACAAGAGGCTTCTTCTAACTATGATCAAGAAAAAGTTGAATTTATTTGTTCAAAGTTTATTAATGAGATGAAAGCCCTTCGCGAGGAATTTATCCTTGTACTCGATGATTTTCACTTGCTTGACCGTTCGGAATGGATCAGTCGATGGATGAAACTGTTTATCGTGCACAAGCCAGCGAATGTTCATCTTGTGATCTCAAGCAGAGGCCGCCCTCCTTGGGATATTTTAGAGACGATGAAAGTCAAAGGGGAAATGTTAGAGATCACGGAGAAGGACTTAGTATTTTCGAGAGAGGAAATAGATGTCTTGTTTTCTGATTCCTACGGAATTCCTTTGGACTGGGAGACTGTCGAACAAATCTATACTATGACAGAGGGATGGATCATCGCTATCCAGATGATTTGGCACCAAATGAAAATGAAGCCGGATTATTCATTTTCTAACACTCAATCGGCCTCTATGGATGATTTATTTCGTTTTCTGGCTTTAGAAGTGTTTTTTAAGCAGCCAGACGTGGTGCGTGATTTTTTAGAGCGGACCAGTGTGTTTGAAGAATTCTCGGAATCGGTTTGTCATCTATGGTTTTCAGAGGAAGATACACGTTATATTTTAGACTACTTAATGAGGCAAAATTTATTTATCAATCCGATTAGTGAGGGACGATACCGTTATCACGCATTGTTCCGGGAATTTCTGCAATCACAAATCAGTAAAAAGGCAGACGTTTTTTATCATACTCATCAACAAGCTGCTGATTATTATATTCGTTCGCAAAACTACGAAAAAGCGATCCTTCATTTGTTAGAGATCAAGGAGTACGAGCGGATAGCTGTCATCCTTCAGCCCAACGGCAGATCGATGTTGGAAGAAGGGAAAATCGAGACACTTCTCAAAGTTCTTCTTCAAATTCCCGAACATGTAAAAAATCAGTACTATATGCTTTGGTTTTATCAAGGGGAAATTTATCGATATCGATCACAATACGAAGAGGCCCTCGATTGCTATCGACGGATGGAAAGCCATGCGGAGACAGCAAATGATGAAATAGGTATGGGTTTAGGGGTCGAAGGACAGGCACGGGTATATCTTGATACGGTGCAACCGAGCAAAGCAGATCCATTGTTAAGAAAAGCGGTTTTATTACTAGATCATCCACCCTTGGATTGGCTTGACGGGAATGAGAGAAAACGATCGCTTTACGTTCTCATGGCCGAAAATTTGCTGAATATGGGGAATACTGCGGATGCGGAAAAGTGGTATTTACAAACCAAATCGTTTGAATATGGCACAAAACATCTAAAAATGATTGAATTAGAAGCGCGGCTCTATTTAAGAACAGGGCGGCTTAAACAAGCGAAAGAAATCTTGAAAAACTATAGGGAAAAACAAAACCAGCAGTTATATTTATCGAGAGCTCATCGGACCAGTGAAATTTTACTGGCGCTCATTTGTGTGTATATGGGAGAGATCAAAGAAGCCAAAAAACTAGCTGAGTCAGGAATCCTCCAAGGGATCAAATGGAAAGCTCCTTTTGTTGAAGCTTGCGGATGGATGAGAAAAGGACACGCTCTGCAGTTGAATGATGTATATGAACAAAAAATGGCTATTCAGTGTTATGAAACAGCGATCTGTATGATGGATGACATGAACATTTCACGCGGAAAAGCAGAGCCTTGGATGGGATTATGTTTGCTGTATGGAAGAAGCGGATGCTATGATCTAGCGTTGGAATGTGGGATGAGAGCGCTTTCGGAAACGGAAAAGGTCAAGGATATTTGGCTGTCATCATTTATTCTCCTTGCCCTAGGAATCGCATCATATTATGGCGGTGATATTCAAAAAGCGCGACAAATGTTCCACCAGTGTTTATCGATGTTTCGTCAATGCGGTTGCCAATACGGTTTAATGGTTTCATATTTTTGGATCTCGTTGCTTGAATTTGAGCAAAAAAACGAACAGGCATTTCATGCATCCTTTGGACAATGTTTGCATCTTATCGATGAGCAGGACTATTCATTTTTTGTTGAGAAAAAAACATTGTTTGGTCCGAATGACTTGCAAAGCATCGTACCGGTGTTAATGAAAGCGAAAAAACAAGGAATTGAAACACACACCGCCAGTCGATTGCTTGAACGCATGGGGATGAAAGATGTTTCTTTTCATCCTGGCTACACCTTGAAAGTTCGCACTTTGGGAGAGTTTAAACTGTTTTTGGGACAGAAAGAAGTGAGTGAACGGGAATGGAAGCGGGAAAAGGCGAAAGAACTGTTTCAATTGTTCATTACCTGGCGTGGCCAGCTGTTGTCGCGAAGCAAAATATTATCTTTGCTTTGGAAGGATAGTCATGAAGCGGCAGCGGAACGGGATTTTAAAGTGGCATTAAATGCGCTAAACAAAGTCATCGAACCCCATCGTAAAGCGCGTTCGGAATCATTTTTTATCGAAAGACGGGGATTGTTATACGGATTAAACAGCAGGGCGGTCATTGAAATTGATGCTGTCCGGTTTCAAACGCTTATCGAAAAAGGTTTGGAAGAGAGGGATCGAGATGCGGCTGCCGAAATGTTAAAGCAAGGGCTCAGTCTATACCAAGGCGATTATTTACCAGACCGTCTTTATGCGGACTGGTGTGCCGAAGAGAGAGAAAGACTGCTCCTTTTATTTTTGAAGGGAGCAGAGCGGTTGGCGCAAATTAACGTATCCAAGGAGAATTTTGATGAAGCGATTTACTGGTGTAATCAAATACTCGCTAGAGATCGTTGTTGGGAAGAAGCCTATCGGCTGCTGATGTACTGCTATTATCGGAAAAACAACCGCGCTTATGCGGTCAAGCTATATAAAAAATGTTGCGAGCAATTGAAAAACGAGCTTGGCGTCGAACCGTTGGAAACGACAAAGCAAATGTTTGAAATGATTACAATGAATTGACGGCTCGCTTGTCTGCGATAATATCGATTTTCATGATCTCACGTTATGGTATATCTCCCCATCTAGTCCTATCTATCATTCATCAAGATCGCAAGCAACGTAACGCGAATTTTTGCTGTTGTAGGGGGAGTCTCCTTCAAGGGGCACAGAGTTGTTTTCCTTATCCATGTGGTTGACGTACGTTCAGTCGCTTCCTGGCTCTAAGTATATTAAGTGCTTAAGGGCTGGAAGCAATTTGTTTTGTTAGTAAGTGTCACACTCGTGAATCATATTTGCCCATGTGTTCCGCCGCTTAGCAGGCGGTTTTTTTATGCAGAGGAGCTTGTAACTGAATTGTAACTGTTTTATTCCATAATACATTCAAACGATGTTGAAACCAAAGGGGGAAGGCGAGTTGAAAAGAAAGAAAAAGTTGTTCAACTGGATGGGGTTGCTGGCTGTTGCTGCACTTCTGTTCGTATCGGCGTGCAGTGCCAGAACAACCGGAGGCGATCAGGACGATGGAGAAAAAGGAGGTTCTGTGGGCAAAGGAACGATCAAAATCGGTGTGCTTGCGTCCTTAACAGGCGCGTTGGAGGCGTATGGAAAGCAGACGGTTAACGGGTTCGAGCTGGGACTCGATTATGCGACAAATGGCACTCGGGAAGTGGCGGGTAAAAAAATCAAAGTCATTTACGAAGATACGGAAACGAAGCCGGATACGGCCGTACAAAAGGCGACGAAACTGCTCGAAGACGACGGCGTGGATATCCTTGTCGGTTCCAGCTCGTCAGGGGATACGCTCGCTGTTCTGCCGCTTGCTGAAGAGTACAAAAAGGTGATGATCGTTGAGCCAGCTGTAGCCGACAGCATTACCGGCGCAAACTGGAACAAGTATATTTTCCGCACCGCTAGAAATTCCTCGCAGGATGCGATTGCTGGAGCGCAGGCGATTGCCAAAGAAGGAGTCAAAATTGCTACACTTGCCCAGGATAGTGCGTTTGGACGCGATGGAGTCGCTGCATTTAAAAGAGCCGCTGAAAAATTAGGCGCTCATATTATCTTGGAGGAGTATGCCGATCCGCAAGGAGTGGACTTTACATCGAATATTCAGCGGATCATCGAAAAGAAACCGGATTATTTGTTTGTTATTTGGGCCGGCGCGAATTCTCCGTGGAAACAGCTGTCCGACATGAAGGTGCAAGAAAAAGGCATTAAAATTTCGACTGGCGCTCCGGATATTGCTGCGTTGAAGACGATGGACGGCATTGTTGGTATGGAAGGATTTACAGTGTACCATTACACTCTTCCGAAAAATAAAATTAATGATTGGCTTGTCGAAGAGCACAAAAAACGGTTTAATGGTCAAGTTCCGGATTTATTCACTCCGGGAGGAATGTCTGCGGCGATCGCGATTGTCGAAGCGCTGAAAAAAACAAATGGAGATGCCAGCGGGGATGCGCTCGTGAAGGTGATGGAAGGCATGTCGTTTGACACCCCGAAAGGCAAGATGACATTCCGAAAAGAAGACCATCAAGCGTTGCAGACGCTATATGCCGTTAAACTGGAACGAAGGGAAGGATTTGATTATCCGGTTCCTGTATTGATCAGAGAGCTGACTCCTGAAGAAACGGAGCCGCCGATCATGAATAACCGGTAGTCATCCAGGGGCGGAGAAGAGGTTGATTCACATGCATCGACTGATCAGCCAACCTCCGCCTCCCTGAAATGAGAGGGGAGCTGGGAAAGTGGGAACGATTTTGGAAACGAAACAATTGACGGTTTGTTTCGGAGATCATGTGGCTGTGGACGATGTTAGCATCCAAGTCGAACAGCACCAGTTAAAGTCGATTATCGGTCCGAACGGGGCGGGAAAAACAACGTTTTTTCATTTGTTAAGCGGACAGTTAAAACCAACATACGGACGTGTTTTCTTCAAAGGAGAAGATATCACGAACTTGTCTCCTGCATTAAGGACAAGAAAAGGCATTGGACGATCATTTCAAATTACAAACATTTTTCCCCATCTAACTTGTTTTGAAAATGTCCGCCTTGCTGTTCAATCGAAGGAGAAAGTTTATTTTAACTGGTTTTCGCATGTGAAGCGTTTCAAAGAAATAGAAAGAAAGACATATGAATGGCTGGAGCTCGTTCTTTTGAACCATAAAGCGGGTGAATTGGCCGCTCACCTTGCACATGGAGAAAAGCGGAAGCTAGAAATCGCCATGCTGCTTGCACTAGAGACAGAGCTGCTTCTTTTAGATGAGCCGACGGCGGGCATGTCTCTTGAGGAAGTTCCGAAAATTCTGGAGGTTATTAAAAGAATTAAAGAACAAGGAAATCGAACGGTTTTATTAATCGAACATAAAATCGACATGGTTCTCGATTTATCGGATACGATTATGGTGCTTTTTAACGGGCGGCTGCTTGCTGATGGAAAGCCTGAGGAAATTATCGAAAATGAGCAAGTTCAGTCCGCGTACTTAGGGGGAATGTAAATGGCGCTTCTGAAAGTGGAAGGCGTTCATACGTTTATTCAGCAATATCACATTTTGCAAGGTGTATCATTTGAAGCGCAAGAAGGAAGGGTAACGGTTCTGCTCGGGAGAAATGGGGCAGGCAAAACGACGACATTGCGTTCCATTATGGGATTCTATAAAATCAACCAAGGCACGATCTGTTTTGATGGTGAACCGATTCATACGCTGCCCACTCACGAAATCGCCCGTAGAGGAATTAGCTATGTTCCCGAGGATCAAGGAATTTTTAGCGGATTAACGGTAGGAGAAAACTTAAACATTGCCATGCGGAAAAATGATGAAAACGATATGGAAAGGCTCGATTATGTGTTGAAACTTTTCCCGGATTTAAAAACATTTTGGCATAAAAAAGGCGGCCATTTAAGTGGTGGACAAAAACAAATGCTTGCCTTAGCGAGGGCGTATATTCATGACAGTCGGTTAATGCTCATTGATGAACCAAGCAAAGGGCTTGCCCCGATCATGGTTGAGAAAGTCATGGAATCCATTATACAACTGAAAGAAAAAAGAACAATCGTTCTCGTCGAACAAAATTTTATGATGGCAAGCGCGATTGGCGATGACTTTTACATTATTGACAACGGACGGACGGTGCATAGCGGGCGGATGGAACAATTGAAAGAAGACAAAGAAATGCGCCAACAGTATTTAGGGATTACGTAACAAGGAGGGTGAGATCATATGGACATTATATTCAGTTTAATCATCAACGGCTTGGCGACAGGCATGTTGCTTTTCTTGCTTGCGGCCGGCCTCAGCCTTATTTTCGGCTTGATGGATGTACTAAACTTTGCTCATGGGGCGCTGTTTCTTTGGGGGGCTTACGCCGGGATTTGGATCTATACATTAACCGATAGCTTTTTGCTCGGGATGGTGGCTGCGGTCGCCGCAGGGATTGTTCTTGGATATTTGTTGGAACGGTTCATTATTCTCCCTGTTTATGGAAATCATATTCAACAAATTTTAATCACTTTAGGCGCTATGCTTGTGTTAAGTGAATTGGTGAAAGTATTTTGGGGGCCGAATCAAATCGTGGCACAGCCACCGGAATATTTAGCGGGGAGTTGGGGGATTGGCGATTTCGTATTGATTAAATACAGGCTGTTCGTTATTTTGGTCGGGTTCATCGTATGGATTGCCTTGTTGCTTCTCCTAAACAAAACTAAGATCGGTTTAATTGTCCGTGCTGGTGTGATGAATAAAGAGATGGTACAGGCGTTAGGAATCAATATTCGAAAAGTATTTTTGTTTGTGTTTATTCTCGGGGCATCGATGGCCGGGCTTTCCGGCATCCTCCTTGGGCCGTATTCGGGGGTCATTCATTCGGGGATTGGTTTGGAATACGGAATTTTGGCGTTCATTGTGGTCATCATCGGAGGAATGGGAAGTATGCTTGGTTCGGTATTGGCCTCGGTACTTGTTGGACTTGCCGGTTCATTTGCAGCTTATTATGTACCAGAGATTTCTGTCGGTGTCAATATGTTGATTATGCTGTTGATTTTGCTGTTTAAGCCGTCAGGATTAGCCGGGGATCAGGGGGCGGTGTAAGAGTGAGTCTGTCAAGGCGTTCTGTCTCGTTGATGTTCGTGTTGCTTGTTCTAATCGCGTTGCCTTTTCTTTATGATTCTCGAACATTGCTTATATTGTTTAGCCAAGTTTTTATCTTTGCCGTATTTGCGATGAGTTATGATTTGCTGCTCGGGTATACGGGAGTGGTGTCATTCGGTCATGCCATGTTTTTCGGGATTGGTGCATATACGTTAGCTATTTTCATGAGAAGAATGGACGAATCGACTATGGCTGGCGTGTTTTTGGCCGCTCTCGTGACGCTCATGCTGTCGATGATTCTCAGCTTTACTATTGGTATGCTGACATTAAGGTTAAAAAGCCATTACTTTGCAATGTTGACTTTGGCTGTCGCCGGCTTGCTGATGGTAGTAGCG
This sequence comes from Geobacillus thermopakistaniensis, assembly GCF_000498995.1. Taxonomy (NCBI): domain Bacteria; kingdom Bacillati; phylum Bacillota; class Bacilli; order Caryophanales; family Anoxybacillaceae; genus Geobacillus; species Geobacillus thermopakistaniensis. The sequence goes on along the minus strand of NZ_AYSF01000037.1, from coordinate 51,606 downwards.
GAAAAATGGCGGTCCTTGACGATGGGAAATGACGGATTCACTTTTATGGTGCCAGATCCGTTTCGTGATCGACTGTCCTTTTATTTCATTTCCCTCTTGTTTATGGTGATCACTTATTTCTGTTTACAACGGTTTACAGAATCGCCCCTTGGAAGAGTACTAGTGGCGATCCGGGAAAATGAGGCACGCGCGGAATCTCTCGGTTACCGTGTGCTCTATTATAAGGTGATTGTCAATGTGGTGGCCGGCATTTTTGCCGGATTCAGCGGCATTTTATATGCAGTGAGTTTGCGTTTTGTCAATACATCGGTTTTCTCGACTGAGATCACGCTCGATGCGCTGTTAATGACAATCATCGGCGGTGTTGGCACTTTAATCGGGGCCATCATCGGCTCAGGGCTCATCGAATTGGCGAAACATGGTTTGATGGGTCTAGCAAAGGTGCATTGGATTTTTGAACGATGGATGATCTTTTTTGGAATTGTGTATATTCTCGCTGTCATGTTTTTTCCAAAAGGCATTGTCGGGGCATTAGGACAATGGAGAGATCGAAGAAAAAGAAAACAAACGGTTGTACATTCGGTTGCAAAAACGCAGTATGAAAAAACATTTTAGTCCACGGATGGAAAAAGTGAAGGAGATGGAATCTAATGAAAGACAAAAAAATAAAAATCAACGGTATTGATCTTCACCTCGTTGATTTTGGCGGTACAGGCGAAACAATTATTTGTGTCCATGGGTTAACGGCCAACAGCCGTTATTGGGATTCAGTGGCGGAACGTCTGGTGGACAGTTATCGTGTATTAGCCATCGATTTGAGAGGGCGTGGCGACAGCGAGAAGCCGAAATCCGGCTATAATATCCGCCAGCATACTGAAGATATTTTACAAGTTGTTAACCACCTTGGATTAGAGAAAATCATTTATATGGGACATTCCCTTGGCGCATTAATTGGCGCCAGTTTTGCTGCCACCTATCCACAGCGTTTATCTCGCTTGATTCTTGTTGATGGTGGGGTAAATATTGATGAACGAGTATTCGTGAAAATTCGCCCAGCCATTGACCGACTGGATACGGTGTTCCCCGATTTTGACACATATTTGAACGAAATGAAGAAAAATCCTTTTTTTGATGAATGGAACGAATATGTGGAGCAATATTTTTATGCAGATGTCGAGCATCGGTTTGACGGTTCTGTCTGTTCAAAGGTATGTAAGCAAGCGATCATGGAGGAATTGAATATGTTGAAAGAGACATCCATTGATGGATTTTACCAGCACATCAATATTCCAACTCTATTGTTATGGGCTCCCGACTCTTTTAAAGATGGGGAGACGTTTATGGTGACGAAGGAAAAATGGGAACGATTAACATCCTCTTTGCCACATAGTTATTTTGTGGAAATTCACGACGCCAATCATTACTCGATCATTTTATCAAAATATGAGCAACTGGTGGATGAGGTCAAGAGATTTTTGCATGACACTGAAAAGATTTGTTTCCAAAATCAACTCTAAGGGAAGGAAGCAACATGAAACGGATAGAGCTAAAATCAGTTGTATTGCCCAATGGGGAAACGATCGGTTATCGTGAGAGGGAAGGCGGAGAAAAACACGTCCTCCTTGTTCACGGCAACATGGTCTCGTCCAAGCATTGGGATTTGATGTTTGAACAGATGGATGAAACGTATAAGCTGTACGCTATCGATTTGCGCGGCCAAGGAATTTCATCGTACACCCGTCCGATCCACTCACTAAAGGATTTCTCTGAAGACGTCAAGCAATTTGTCGATATGCTTGGCCTTAAAACGTTTTCCCTTGTCGGCTGGTCAATGGGCGGCGGTGTGTGCATGCAATTTGCTGCTGATTACCCGGATCAAGTAGAAAAACTGGTTTTATTGGCTTCCGTTTCTACAAGAGGATATCCATTTTACAAAGTGGATGAGCGCGGGCAACCGATTTTGACGGAACGCTTGAGAACAAAAGAAGAGATCGCCCGTGATCCTTTGCGCAGTGTTCCGATCACTGATGCATACCGAAGAAAGGATAAACATTTTTTAAGGCAATTGTTTAATGCAACGATGTATGTGCATAACCAGCCTTCGCCAGAGAGGTATGAGGTTTACTTAGACGAGGTGTTGATGCAAAGAAATTTGCTTGACGTATACCATGCACTGAATCATTTTAATATCAGTCATTTTGATAATGGCCTAACCAAGGGAACAGGTGAGGTGGATCGTATTGTGGCTCCCACGCTTGTTGTTTGGGGAGAGCATGATCAGGTCGTCACGAAGAGTATGCAGGAAGAGATTGTTCATGATTTTGGCGGGAGAGCCAAGTTTACCATATTATCTAATGCGGGCCACTCACCGTTTACTGATAATCTTGAAGAGTTGTTGCAAGAACTTCAAAGTTTTCTTAGTTAGCGGGATCTATATAGGGCAGAAAGGTGAAAGGGAGAACAAGCTAAAGGCGTCACCGGCCAGGCGGTCGTGATCGATGGCGGGTATACGGCGCAATGAAGCGCAATAAGCCCTTAGCCTCGCAAATGGCTAAGGGCTTGTTGCTTGGTCGTTCAGCTGAGAGCGAATTCAAAGCTCGCGAGGATTTTGACTTCTTTCCCGACGAGGAATCCGCCGGTTTCGAGCGCGACGTTCCATACCAACCCGTAGTCTTCGCGGTTGATCGTTCCTTCGACATCAAAACCGACCGAGATGCCGCCGGTGAGCGGGTTTTTCACTTGGCCGTTGTATTCGACTTTGAACGTTTCCGTTCTCGTCACGCCGCGGATCGTCAGCTTCCCGGTCACTTCATATTCCGTGTCGGAAAGCTTGCGCACGGATTCACTGACAAACGTAATGGTTGGATAGTTCTCGACATCGAAAAAGTCGGCCGAGCGGAGATGATTGTCGCGGTCGGCGTTTTTCGTATCGATCGAGGCGGCGTCGATCGTCGCTTTCACGTTCAGCGACTCGAGTTCGTTGATGTCGCCTTGCACCTCAACGTCAAAGTTGGTGAATTCCCCTTTCGCTTTGGAGATCATCATATGTCTCACTTGGAAGGCGACAGAGCTGTGCGCTTTGTCGAGTTGAAATGTTGTCATCGTTTTTCCTCCTCTTGTCATACGATTCATATTCACATCATTATCATAGCAAACATATATCTCGAATTCAAATATTTTTTATTAAAGTTTTTATTGGCGTGAAGAACAGACGCCCATCCATGATAAGATGAATATGAAACGGTGGACGGAAAGGGAGAAAAAAGATGAATGAACTTGGCATTTTAACGAAAATTGAACAGCAAATGGAACGGTTTTCACCGGCGGAAAAAAAGGTAGCCGCCTACATTCTCGATCATGCTGAGCTCGTGCCGAATATGACGACGAAAGAACTGGCTCAGGCGGCTGACACAAGCGAAGCGAGCGTCGTTCGTTTTGTCTCATTCGTTGCTAGCGAAGAGCGGCGCAGTTGGCATAAGGAATGAAAAAGGTTGACCTGTCCTAAAGGCAGCCCCATCATCATGTAGAAGACTGGCCATTTAACAGGAAACGCAACTTCATCATCCCGAGTTCCAAGTTTTTCGCATTTGCGGGTCGTGAAGTGAAGGGGATGGTGGATTCCCCACCCCTAGAAGCCTAGTGAAAAACGGGGCGTCGCGCGCAAATCAACGGCGTTGGATCAGAATCGCAAGTCCGTCCGTAATTGAAAAATAGGCGGGGCCATCAGCCTTCTTCACTAAATCACCAGCTTTCTAGACGCGCTTCAGCTCGAGAAAAAAAGCCGTTAAAAACTTCCGCACATTCATCCGGCATTCCGTCTCAGCTTGGCCGCGTTCGAGCTCTTTCATCCGTCGACGGATGTCACCGAAATCAAACAGCCTAGGTGCGAAATGCTCAAACGTCGGGTTCGTGTAGTCAGTCAGGCCGAGTGAAGCGAGATGGGTGAACGCCTGCAAGACGAGCCGACGGATGCGCTGTTCCATCGCCCGCGCTTCCTTGGCCGTTTCAGTCGGAGACAGGCCGTATTCCCGCTGGACGAGTCCTGCATACAGTTCTTTCAGCGGCGGCAGTTCGCGGACGGGAAGGCCTTTTGCTTCTTGCTCGGCCAACCAGCGCACCACGAGAAGCACATCCGCGCTGCCCGCCTCGCCGGCGACGCCAAGAAGAAGCAGAAGCTGTTGCGCCTGTTGCTCAATGGCGGACGGTTTGGAGACGGCGGCATCGGCCGTTTGCGTCTCAAACCCTTTGAGCACCTGGCGGATCGACTCGAGCGAGCGGACGGCGGACATGTGATCGGCGACGCGTTTCAGCACGGACAGCACTTCATAGCGGTTGATCGGTTTTTGAATGTACGTGTCAATGCCATGCAAATAGGCTTGGCCGATCATTTCTTTGTTTTCAACTTGAGAAATCATGATAAAGGTTCCGGCAAATCCTTCTTCCCGCAACGCCTTGATCGTCTGAATGCCATCACGCCCCGGCATTAACAAGTCAATGAGCACCACATCCACGTGAAGCAAGTCGGCCGCGCGAACGTGCAGTCCATCTTCGGCACAGCCGACCACCTCGCCAAGTTCGGATTCATCAATTAACTTTTCCAACATCTTCCTTACGACAGGATCGTCTTCGATGAGAAAAAAGCGAAGCCCCATGTCCTTTGTTCTCTCCTTTCTTTGGAAGTTCCAGAATGGGTGCCATTGCCTACATCACGGCATTTTCTTGCTGGTCAGCCTCGTGATCGGACATTTTGGCTGTGATCGACGTGCTTTGCAGGAGGTGGGCTGTCGGCACGGCAAGACGAAACACCGTCTGCCCCGGCTCGCTTTTGACGAGCTGTAGATGCCCCCCAAGTGTTTGGGCGATATCGCGTGCATGGGTAAGACCGATGCCTGTTGACGGATTGCCTTGGCGGTCGTATTTTGTTGTGAATCCGGGCTGAAAAATCCAAGTGATGTCATCAGCCGCAATGCCGGGGCCGGTATCCTCCACTTCGATGATTAACTCGTTTCCGCGAAGACGTGCATGCAAAGTGACGGCGCCCGTTTTCTCAATCGCCTCGACGGCATTCGATACCAAGTTGTTAAGCACGGAAAGAAGCGGATACAGTTGGTCGGTCATGAGATCGATATGGCCGTTGTACAAAAATGTGATCGTTTTTCCGGATAAGTTGGCGTATTTTTCATTGGCGCGAATGACCATGGCGCACAGTTCGGCAATCGAAATGCGCCCGCGCACCGATTGGCGGCCGATAAGCTTAGAAAGGCCGGCGAAAATGCGTTGCATATCTTTTTTCGTCTCGTGAATATGTTCGGCAAGCTCCAGGGCGACGCGCGGTTCAACGTGTTTTCTTTCGATCAGCCGCGAGTAAAGGTCATAGCTTTGGCGCGTCATGTCTTCCATGAGAGCCATTGATTTTTGCAAGTAAAACATTTCTTCGTATAATCCGCTGCTCACCATAATGAGACGCTCGAGTTCTTGCTTTCTCGCTTCAGCGAGCGAGCGGACATGCTTCGTCACCCACATATTGTAAACGCCAATCACGCAGAAACTGCGCAAAATGGCGAATAACCATAAGACGATGACTGTTTGGCCGCTGAAGGCAAACGGCTCCCCCATCCAATACCGGATCCCTAGTTCACAGGCGTTAGCAAAAAAGTCGAGCGCCGCTCCAACCACTCCAGCTCGAATCGGTGTGGCCATTCGATGGCGAAAACGAACGGCAGCTGCCATCGCTGAAAAGCTGATATAATACCCGGCTGCCGGAATGTGGGTCAGCACACTTTCTGAAGCGGACATTTCGCCCGTCAATGAGTCAAGAAAGACGCGAAACCCAACGACCACCGCTCCGGTGCTTGCGCCGATGACAAGCGGGGGCAGGGAAGTAAAAGCGACAAGCCCGAGAAAAAAGACGGCGCTGCCGAGTGAGACGCGAAACGGGCTGTCAAACGGATTCATTTTCATTTCGCCCAGAAACGCAGCAGCAGAAAGCAAAAGCAAAAGAAGCCAAAGCGGTTCTTTTTTCGTTTGGAACAGTGGACGTCACCGCCTTTGTGAAAGTCATGGCCTAATCTATAATTCTATTATATAACAGGGAAGCGAAAACAACGGATCTTTTTTAACGAAAAGAGATGGCAAGAAAAAACCGTATGCCCCGGCTGAAGAAGGGGATACGGTTCCATCACCGCTGACGGTATTCCAACCGGCGAGATAATAACGACAGCGAATAGTTGACGATAAAGTACATGAACGCCACAAGAATGAAGATCGGGATGACAAAATTGACGTTGCGGCCGTTAATGATTTGCGCATGGTTCATCAATTCCGGCAAGGAAATGACAATGGCCAGCGACGTATCTTTCAATAAGGAAATAAACTGGCTGACGATCGGCGGCACCATGCGCCGCAATGCTTGCGGCAAAATGATGTACCATAGCGTCTGCCCATACGTAAGCCCCGATGAGCGAGCCGCTTCGATTTGCCCTTTATCGATCGACTGCAGGCCGCTGCGGACGATTTCTGACAACATGGCCGATTCAAAAATGACCAAGGCCGAAATGGCGGCGTATAGTTTATCAAGCTTTAATCCGACTTCCGGAAGGGCGAAATACGTAAAGAAAATGATTAATAACAGCGGCAAATTCCGGATCGTTTCGACCAGCACGGCCAGCAATTGGGAAAGCACCGGGATTTTCGTATAGCGAATGACTCCGATGATAATGCCAAAGACAAAACTCAAGACAATCGAAATGAACGCCACTTCCAATGTGACGAGAAACCCTTGAAGCAAAAACTTCAAATGGGCGGGCGCGTAAGCACCGGCAAAATCCATCATTTGGCCTCCTTTCCTACCGCGCCTTGAGCAGCCGGCGCTCTAAGTAGCCGACGCCAAGGCTGAGCGGGATCGTTAAGACGAGGTAAAACAAGGCGACGAAAATATAAACGTCAAAGGTGACGAACGTTTTCGAGGAAATCAAGTCGCCGTAATACATTAAATCCAATCCGGCGATGACGCCAAGCACCGAAGAGTTTTTCACCAAGTTGATGAACTGGTTGCCAAGCGGCGGAATGACGATTTTCACCGCCTGCGGCAAGATGACGTAACGCATCGCCTGTAAGTAGGTCAACCCGGAGGAACGGGCCGCTTCCATTTGTCCTTTCGGAACGGCTTGAATGCCCGAGCGGATCGCTTCGGCGATAAAAGCAGCGGTATACACCATCAGTCCGAGCGTTCCGGCGGTAAACGAGTCAAACCGGATGCCGACGGCGGGCAAGCCCATAAAAAAAACAAAGACGATCAACACAAGCGGGATGTTGCGGATAAATTCCACGTACGCCGTTCCGATCCAATTGAGCGGGCGAATCGGCGCGATGCGGAAAATGGCGATGATAGTCCCCAGGGCCAAGCTGCCGATCAGCGCCAGCACGCTGGCCTTGATCGTATGGCCAAACCCTTGCATGTACAAATCCCAATGTTCAACTAAAATAGAATAGCGCAACAAGGCTAAACGCCTCCTTTCCTCGCTGACTCATGGCCTGTCCTTTGGGCAAACAGGTGGGCGGATATTGTTCCGCCCACCGTTTCGCCTGTTATTGTTGCGGCTTTTTGCCGATCCATTTTTCGTAGATCTTATCGTATTCGCCGTTTTCTTTAATTTCTTTCAAGTATTCGTTGATGACTTGCAGCAGTTCTTTGTCTCCTTTGCGGACGGCGATGCCGTACGGTTCTTCGGTGAACGTTTCATCAAGGACGCGATAGTTCGGATCTTGTTTGGCCATCCCCCAAAGCAGCGCGTTGTCGGTCGTAAGCGCATCGCCTTGGCCGGCTTTCAATGCGGTAAACGCTTCCGCGTAGTTTTCAAATTCAAGCACGTTGACTTGCGGCGCGACTTTGCGGATGTTTTCCGCCGATGTCGATCCTTTCGCTGTCAGAACGGTCATGCCTTTTTTCAAGTCTTTCACGCTGTTGATCGGGCTGTCTTTTTTGACGAGCAGCGATTGCCCGGCCATAAAGTACACATCCGAGAAATCCACTTCTTTTTTCCGTTCCTCGGTGATCGTCATGGTGGCGATAATGGCGTCAATTTCCCCGTTGTTCAGCATCGGGATGCGCGTTTTTGACGTCACTTCTTTCAATTCAATTTTGTTTTCATCGCCGAGAATTTTTTTCGCCAACCCTTTGGCAATATCAATGTCAAATCCTTCGACTTTTCCGGTTTCCGGGTTTTTCAACCCGAATAAGTTCAAATCATATTTGACGCCAACGATGAGTTTGCCGCGTTGTTTAATTTTTTCAAGCGTATTGGTCGCTTTGGCGGTTTCTGACGATGTTCCGCCTTCTCCTTTGTCCGTTGTGCTGCAGCCCGTTAAAGCAACAGCGCTCAATAAGGCCGTCAAGGCGACGGCGATCCACCATTTCCATGCTTTCTTTCTCATGAACAAACCCCCCTTTGATTGACCGGAATTAATGGTTTAAAATGCGGCTTAAAAAGACGCGCGCCCGTTCTTCTTTCGGGGCCGCGAAAAACTCCTCAGGCGGCGCTTCCTCTAAAATGCGCCCTTGATCCATAAAGACGATGCGATCGGCCACCTCGCGGGCAAACCCCATCTCGTGGGTGACGACAACCATCGTCATCCCTTCTTTCGCCAGCTGCTTCATGACATCGAGCACTTCGCCGATCGTTTCCGGGTCAAGTGCTGATGTCGGCTCGTCAAACAGCATGATTTTCGGTTTCATCGCCAATCCGCGGGCGATGGCGACGCGCTGCTGCTGGCCGCCGGACAGCGCGGACGGATAGGCGTTCGCTTTGTCCGGAATGCCGACTTTCTCCAAGTAATACATGGCGATCTCGTTCGCTTCTTTTTCAGACATGCCGAGCACTTTGCGCGGCGCCAACGTGATGTTTTGCAAGACGGTCATGTGCGGGTATAAGTTGAAATGTTGAAACACCATGCCGATATTGCGCCGCAGTTCGTTAATGTTGATGTGTTTGTCGTTCACTTTGATGCCGTCTACGATCAATTCGCCGCTTGAGATCGTCTCGAGCCGGTTGATGCAGCGCACGAGCGTGCTTTTGCCCGAACCGGATGGCCCGATAATGACGACGACTTCCCCTTGGTTGATCGTCAAGTTAATGTCTTTCAACACATGAAAATCGCCGTAGTATTTGTTGACTTGGTGGAAATAAATCAATAGCCCCCCTCCTTTGTGACAAATTTGTGAATGTTTTTCGAATTGATTGTAAATGCGCATCTACGAAAATCTACGGAAATCTACAAAAATTTTGTGAATCGATTGAAAAAGACGATGATGGACGCAAAGAAGGGGAAGTCATTTTTTGAATAGTAAGGCAAATCTCTTTGCAAATCAGCGATCGAGGATTATAATGAGGACATGAAGAATTTGGCATTGATTGCCGTCAAAAGGAGAGGGGAGCGAAGGTGAAGTATCGAAAACTCGGCCGCACGGGGCTGAAAGTCAGTGAGATTAGTTTAGGCAGCTGGCTTACATATGGAAATTCGGTGGAAAAAGAAACCGCGATCCGCGTCATTGACAAGGCGTACGAACTTGGCATCAACTCGTTTGACACAGCGAACGTCTACGCGCGCGGGGAAGCGGAAAAAATCGTCGGCGAGGCGCTGCGCAAATATCCGCGCGAATCGTATGTCATCGCGACGAAAGTGTTTTGGCCGATGGGCGACGGCCCGAACGACCGCGGCCTGTCGCGCAAGCATGTGTTTGAGCAGCTCCATGCGAGCTTAAAGCGGCTGCAACTGGATTATGTCGATATCTACTACTGCCACCGCTATGACAAAGAAACGCCGGTCGATGAGACGTTGCGTACGATCGATGATCTCGTCCGCCAAGGAAAAGTGCTGTATGTCGGCGTGAGCGAATGGACGGCCCAGCAAATTCAAGAGGCGCTCGGCGTGGCCGACCGCTACTTGCTCGACCGGATCGTCGTCAATCAGCCGCAATACAACATGTTTCACCGTTATATTGAAAAGGAAGTCATCCCGGTGTGCGAACAAAACGGCATCAGTCAAATCGTCTTTTCGCCGCTCGCCCAAGGGGTGCTGACCGGCAAATACAAACGAGGTCAAGCGTTGCCGGCTGACAGCCGCGCCGCTGATCCAAGAGCGAATACGTTTATCCAAGGATTGCTCAATGACGAAGTGTTAACGAAAGTGGAACAACTCGAAAAAATCGCGGCTGAGCTTGGCATTACGTTGTCCCAGCTTGCCCTCGCTTGGGTGCTGCGCCAGCCGAACGTCGCCAGCGCCTTAATCGGCGCCAGCCGCCCGGAACAAGTCGAAGAGAACGTCAAAGCGGTCGATGTCGTGCTCAGCGAAGATGTGCTCGAGAAAATTGAGGGGATTTTGGCGTAAAAGAGGTGAGGGTGTCCCAAAAGGATCGGGACACCCTTTCTTATTTACTTTTACCGCATATAAGGTATAAAACAAATCATTAAGAAACAATATGTTGTGTTTTGTTTAAGGAAAATTACCCTTTTGGGTCAGCCCCATTTTTTGTCATTGGTACGTGTTTCCCTAGAAGGCTGGTGAAAATCAGCCATTTTTCCTAAATCAACGGTTCTCGAGTGAAGAGAAAGATAGCCTTTTATGGAGCTTTCTAATTTGAGAAATCCCATTGTTGAGCCGTATTTCCTGTTCAATCACCATCCTTCTACAGCATTTCCAAGGAAGGAACAGAAGGATTTTTTCACGCCAACGGCGAACGGTACGGAAAGAGGGAAGAACGAAAGGGGAATGGGGAATGGCGAGTGATTGCAGTGCTTTGCCAACCGTCGTTTGTCGCCAAACGTTGCAAGAAGTCATGCAACGGATGGCGGCTCGTGGGCTTGAGTCGGTGAACGTGATCGATGAGCATGGCCGGACGGTGGGGCGGTGCACGTGGCGGATGATGCTGCGGGCGGCGGCGGATAGGCTCGATCGTTCCATGCCGATAGGGGAAGTATTGATGGCATTTTCCGACAAGTGGGAAACGAAACAGGAAGGCGTCTGCGCTGCAATGCCAATGTCCGAAAGCGATTCCAAAGCAACGAATGAGCTCGAGCGACTGCGGCGTGAGTTGGAGGAAACGCACCGTCTGGCTGAGACGATGAAAACGGTGCTGGATGCGGCGTACGAAGGGGTGGTTGTCGTCGATGAGGGCGGCGTGGTTCGTGAAATCAACCGGGCGTATTGCCAGTTTCTCGGCATTCGCCGGGAAGAAGCGATCGGAAAACATGTGACGGAAGTGATCGAAAACACCCGTCTGCACATTTGTGTTCAATCGGGCATTCCAGAAAGAGGATATATTCAAAAAATTTACGGCCAGCCGATGGTTGTGCACCGCATCCCGATTTGGCGGGACGGCAAGGTGATCGGGGCGATCGGGATGCTTATTTTCCAAGGGGTATCGGAAGTATATGAAATTTTCCGGCGCCTGCAGGAGCTGTCGCGTGAGGCAAGCCGGAAGGAGAAGAAAGAAGCGAAACCACAGGAGACGGCCGCCTCCGCCCCGAAAGGAATCGAGCGGATCATTGGCCGCCACCCGTCGATCGCCGCTGTGAAGCAGATGATTCGTCGGGCGGCGCGCGTGCCGTCGACGGTGCTCATTACCGGTGAAAGCGGAACGGGGAAAGAGGTGGTGGCGCGGGCGATCCATGAAGCTGGGCCGCATGCGGACGGACCGTTTGTCAGCGTGAATTGCGCCGCCATCCCTGAGTCGTTGTTGGAAGCGGAACTGTTCGGCTATGAAGATGGGGCGTTCACCGGTGCGAAAAAAGGGGGCAAGCCCGGCAAGTTTCAACTCGCCCATGGAGGGACGCTGTTTTTGGATGAAATCGGCGATATGCCGCTTGCCATGCAGGCGAAAATTTTGCGCGTCTTGGAAGAAAAGAAAGTGGAAAAAGTCGGCGGACTATACGAAACCAAGGTGGACGTGCGCATTATTGCCGCGACGAACAAGCCGCTCGAGGAGATGGTGCGGAATGGAACCTTTCGCGAAGATTTGTTTTATCGGTTGAATATCATTCGCATTCATCTTCCGCCATTGCGCGAGCGGAAAACGGATATTCCCGCGCTGTTGGCTTACCATATGGATCGGATGTGCCGGCAGTTTGGCGTCGCGTTGAAGTCGTTTACCAAAGAGGCCATGGAAGTGCTTGTCCACTATTCATGGCCGGGGAACGTCCGCGAGCTGGTCAACGTCGTCGAATGGCTGATCAGCATGGTCGAAGGGGAAAAAGTAGAACGCGAACACTTGCCGTCTTACTTGTCGACCGTTCAACCGGCAGCCTCGTCTTTGCCAAACGGTGGTGTGAAGATGGCTGATCGGTGGAAAGAAATGGTCTATCAATCGGAACGTGAGCGCATCGCTGCGGCGCTGGTGGCGGCGGGCGGAAACAAGGCGGAAGCGGCAAGGAGGCTCGGCATTCACCGCTCGACGTTATATGAGAAGCTGAAAAAATACGGATTGTAGGCAACGGCGGTAAAGCCGTTGTTTTTTGTTGCTCTGTTGGATAAGTGTCTGGTATTGTAGGAGAAATGTCTGCTTACTGTCGGTGAACGCGTTTTTGTTTCGAAACAGCCCCCTTATCATGGCGTCTTTTGTATGTTGGCACGGAATTTGCTTCATAAGGAAATGAAACCGTTGTCAAAAAAGGAGGGGAAACGATGTACGAATTGTTGGTGCCCAGCCGGGTTGTGTATGGGCGCAATACGTTCGCCGAAGTCGGCCCACAGGCAAAAGCGCTCGGGACGAAAGCGCTGATCGTCAGCGACCCGGTGATGGAGAAAATCGGCCTTGTCGCCCGTTGCGAGCAATACTTGCAACAGGTGGGGATGACGTTTGCCAAGTACACAGGGGTTGACACGGAGCCGACGGATGTCCATGTGAAGGAAGCGCTTGACGTCTGCCGGAGCGAGCAGTGCGATGTCATTATCGCTCTTGGCGGCGGCAGCAGCATCGACGCCGCCAAAGCGGTGGCGGTGATGATCACGAACGAAGGAACGATCAGCGACTATGTCGGCAATCAGAAACGGTTTACCGAAAAACCGCTGCCGCTCATCGCTATTCCGACAACGGCCGGCACCGGTTCCGAAGTGACGAAAGTGACGGTCATTATTGATACGAAGACAGACGTCAAAATGATGATTTCCCAGCCGGCGCTGCTTCCGGCCGTGGCGATCGTCGACCCGTTGCTCACGGTTTCATGCCCGCCGTCCGTTACAGCGGCGACCGGGGTTGATGCGCTGTGCCATGCGATTGAGGCGTATATTTCCCGACGCGCCCATCCGGTGACCGATGTGTTAGCTCTATCCGCCATTGAGGCGATCATCGGCCATTTGCGCCGGGCGTACGAAAACGGTCAAGACATCGAAGCGCGGGAGAAAATGGCGATCGCGGCCATGAAGGCCGGCATGGCCTTTTCCAACGCCTCGGTGACGCTCGTGCACGGCATGTCGCGGCCGATCGGAGCGCTTTTCCACGTGCCGCACGGCGTATCGAACGCGATGTTGCTGCCGGGGGTGCTTGAGTTTACAAAAGACAGCGCCATCGAACGATTGGCGGTGATCGCCCGAATCATCAAGCCGCCGCTCAAAGACGTTTCCGATACGGAAGCGGCTGAGGCGCTCGTTGAGGAAGTGAAACAGCTTTGCCGCGATTTGCACATCCCGAATATGAAAACGTGGGGCATTGACAAAACAGCGTTTGACAAGGTGGTGGACAAAATGGCGGCTGACGCGCTTGCGAGCGGCAGCCCCGCCAACAACCCGAAAGTGCCGACGCATGAGGAAATTGTGGCATTGTACCATTATTGTTACGACTATCAGTACGACACCAAAACCGTAAGTTCGTAAATGAGTCCGGCGGCTGGGATGGCGATTGCAGGACGCATGACAGCGACCAGCAGCAAACAGACAGCAAAGAATGCCACTTTTTGGAAGCGTTCAGCCCGCCGGCCGTTTCCGCGAAAGGAAGCGCTCGCCGATCATCCATAGCTCTTGTGTACGTTCATGAACCAATCTTTTGAAAGATCGACTAGAAAGGTGGTTTCATTCATGAGCTCTGTAACCGAAACAAAAACATTGAAAAACTTTATTGGCGGCCAATGGGTCGCTTCGACATCCGGAAAAGAAGAAATCGTGCCGAACCCGGCAACGGGGGAAGTATTGGCGAAAGTGCCGCTCTCCTCGCGCGAGGAGCTGGATGCGGCGGTGGCGGCCGCGAAAGAAGCGTTCCGCGAATGGCGCAAAGTCCCGGTTCCGCGTCGCGCCCGCATTTTGTTCCGCTACCAGCAGCTGTTGGTCGAACATTGGGACGAACTCGCTAGACTTGTGACGCTAGAAAATGGCAAAGTCTATGAGGACGCCTACGGTGAAGTGCAGCGCGGCATTGAATGCGTGGAGTTTGCGGCCGGGATTCCGACGCTCATGATGGGCCAACAGCTGCCGGATATCGCGACCGATATCGAATCGGGGATGTACCGCTACCCGCTCGGTGTCGTCGCCGGGATTACGCCGTTTAACTTCCCGATGATGGTGCCGTGCTGGATGTTCCCGCTCGCGATCGCCTGCGGCAACACGTTTGTGTTGAAGCCGTCTGAGCGGACGCCCATGCTGGCCAACCGCTTGGCTGAACTGTTCACCGAAGCCGGACTGCCGCCGGGGGTGCTCAATATCGTTCATGGGGCGCACGAGGTCGTGAACGGCATTTTAGAACATAAAGATATTAAAGCCGTTTCGTTCGTCGGCTCGCAGCCGGTCGCCGAGTATGTATACAAAACAGCCGCCGCCCACGGCAAGCGGGTGCAGGCGCTCGCCGGTGCGAAAAACCATTCGATTGTTTTCGGCTATCTTTTCGTTGAAGTGGTNGGTTCGGCGGGCGAGCGGTGCATGGCGTGCTCGGTCGTCGTTGCAGTCGGCGATATCGCCGATGAGTTGGTCGAACGGCTCAAAGAAGCCGCCGACCGCATCCAAATTGGCAATGGGCTCGACAAAGGCGTCTTTTTAGGCCCGGTCATCCGCGAGTCGCATAAAGAGCGGACGATCAAATACATCGAAATCGGCGAAAAAGAGGGGGCGCTCCTTGTCCGCGACGGACGCCGCGACTCGGCGACAAGCGGAAAAGGGTATTTTATCGGTCCAACGATTTTTGACCATGTCAAACCAGGCATGGCGATTTGGACGGATGAAATTTTCGCCCCGGTCTTGTCGGTCGTCCGCGCCCGCGATCTGGACGAAGCGATTGAGATCGCCAACCGATCGGAATTTGCCAACGGCGCCTGCATCTACACCGATAGCGCCAAAGCGATCCGCCAGTTCCGCGAAGAAATCGACGCCGGCATGCTTGGCGTCAACGTCGCCGTCCCGGCGCCCATGGCGTTTTTCCCGTTCTCGGGCTACAAAAACTCGTTTTACGGCGACCTTCATGCCAACGGCCGCGACGGCGTCGAGTTTTACACGAGAAAGAAAATGGTGACGGCGAGATATTAGTAAAATAGGCTGTAAGAGGGTGTCCCAAAAGGATCGGGACACCCTTTCTTATTACCGTATATAGACAATATGTTGTGTTTTGTTAAGGAAAATTACCCTTTTGGGTCAGTCCCCTTTTTATCACCTCGAACCGAGAAGGCCTCAACTTCCAAGCATGAGCGTAAGTGGGGGATGAACCGGCGTCTTCCACCAACGATCTTCCCCTTGCACCAAAAGAACAAAGGAAGGGCTTCGATTGCGATCTTTTTGAGGAAGCTCAACGGTGGGATGCACAGGGATGGCTTAGCTGACAGCTTACCGTATGTTAGGGTGTTCCCGAGAATCCCCTACTTCTCTACGTGAGCGCGGGTGGGGAGTGTTCAATTGAGTCGGTTTCATTTCTATCGTGTTGAGCGTGTAGTAAAAAATTTGGAAATGCTATTCGTTCCGTGACAGCATCCAAAAGGCGCGAAGTGTGATAGAATAAAATAAAAAAGGGTGTGAGTTCAATGGCCATGGACTACTTTCAGGTGAACTTGCCGAAAGAGTTTTTGCCCGCCATTAATGAATTGGAAGGCAACACAGTTGAGGCAAAAATAAAGCTTTCATTGGCGATTGGTTTGTTTGTTGGAAAACAGGTGACGCTGGCGAAAGCGGCTGAATTGGCAGGAAAATCCTTAGGGGAATTTATCGATGTATTGCGTTCGAAGGCGATTCCTTGGATGGAATATACGGAGGAACACATCAAAGATGATTGGGACACGGTGCAAAAATTGAGCAAAGAAAATAGGGATCACAATGAGTAGGGTTACGGTTAATTCTACACCGATTATAGGTCTGTCGATCGTTGGTCAATTGACTCTTTTGTCTGAACTATTTGATGAAGTATATGTTCCGGAAGCTGTCTATCAAGAAATTGTTCATAACCATGCCCCACGCCATTATGGAAAAGAGGAGCTCAAACGATTGGTCAGCGAGGGGGTGTTTAGGCTATACCATGTAAAAAATCGCAGCCTTGTTGAAAGTTTATATGGAAAATTCCATGCCGGGGAGTTAGAAGTTATTATTGGAGCGAAAGAACTTGGTGCTCAAGTCGTTGTGATTGATGAGCATGCTGCCAGATCATTGTCGAAACAATTCCTTTTACGGCCTATCGGTACAATCGGAGTTTTGATTCTGGGAAAGAAAAACAGGAAAATAGCGGAAGTCAAGCCGCTGTTAGACACTTTGCTTGAAAATGGATTTTATCTCTCCCAACGTCTCTATCGAGAGGCGTTGTCGTTGGCAGAAGAAACGCCGTAACCCCGCCCGCCGCGCTCGGCTTTTCCTTTTTAAAACCTGTCAACAACCCCCTTGACAAAATCGCGTTTACTTATCATTGAAGGGCCGGTTGTAAGCGTTTTAAGATAAAGGTACAGTCAAGCCAAAAAGGAGGAACAGCTTTATGACGCATACAACCGGAAACGAAACAGGCTTCCGTGTGAAGATTCAGCGGTTTGGCGGTTATTTGAGCGGCATGATTATGCCGAATATCGGGGCGTTTATCGCCTGGGGGCTGATTACCGCCCTGTTTATCCCGACCGGCTGGCTGCCGAACGAGACGTTTGCGAAGCTCGTCGGTCCGATGATTACGTATTTGCTGCCGCTGTTGATTGGCTATACGGGCGGCAAAATGGTGTACGACGTCCGCGGCGGTGTCGTCGGGGCGACGGCGACGATGGGCGTGGTCGTCGGTTCGGAAATCCCGATGTTTTTAGGCGCGATGATCATGGGGCCGCTTGGCGGTTATGTGATCAAAAAGGTAGACGGGCTCTTCCAAGGAAAAGTGAAACAAGGGTTTGAGATGCTCGTCAACAACTTTTCGGCCGGGATCGTCGGCGGCGTGTTGACGCTGCTCGCCTTTAAAGGAGTCGGCCCGGTCATTTCTGTGATCAGTAAAACGTTAGCGGCAGGAGTGGAAAAAATCATTGATTGGCACTTGTTGCCGCTGGCGAACTTGTTCATCGAGCCGGGGAAAGTGCTGTTCTTGAACAATGCGATCAACCATGGAATTTTAAGCCCGCTTGGCGTCGAACAAGCGGCGAAAACCGGGAAATCGATTTTGTTCTTGCTGGAAACGAACCCTGGTCCAGGGTTGGGGATTTTGCTGGCGTATTGGCTGTTTGGCAAGGGGATGGCGAAACAATCGGCGCCGGGGGCAGTCATTATCCACTTCCTTGGCGGGATTCATGAAATTTACTTCCCGTACATTCTCATGCGACCGATTTTGATTTTGGCAGCCATGGCGGGCGGCGTGAGCGGCGTGTTCACGTTTACGGTGCTCCATGCCGGGCTGGTGGCGGTGCCGTCGCCGGGAAGCATTTTCGCCTTGCTGGCGATGACGCCGAAAGGGAATTATTTCGGCGTGCTAGCCGGCGTGTTCGTCGCTGCAGCGGTGTCGTTCCTCGTCGCTTCGATTTTCTTAAAAGCGGCGAAACAATCTGAAGAGGAAGAAGAGTTGACGAAAGCAACGGAAAAAATGGAACAGCTGAAAGGAAAAAAGAGCCAAGTGGCTGCCGCATTGCAACAGAAAGAAGCCGCTTCGGCAACTGTGGCCCAAGCGGTTCCTGGCCGCGTGAAGAAAATTGTGTTCGCGTGTGATGCGGGAATGGGCTCGAGCGCGATGGGAGCATCGATTTTGCGCAACAAAGTACAAAAGGCCGGGCTCGATATCGAAGTGACGAATACAGCGATCAACCAGCTTCCGGCCGACGCCGACATCGTCGTCACCCATCAAAACTTGACCGACCGGGCGAAGGCGAAGTTGCCCAATGCGTACCATGTATCGGTCGAAAACTTCTTAAACAGCCCGAAATACGATGAATTGATCGAGCAATTGAAAAAGAACGCGTAAATCGGCATGAGACGCAGGGGAAATGGCGTTCCCCCTGCGTTTTGCTTTGTGATTTCCCGTTTACCTCGACGGCTAGGGGCACTTTCCTCCGCTCCCATCCGCATGGATGTGCCCGACCGCGGTGAACTTCGTCAAACGACGAAAGAGAAAAATACATGCAAAATTAAAATCTGTCAACAATAACAATGACGAAAACGAAACATCTATTCATTGTCAAATCAAGAAAAAAGCCCTTACAATAAGGATGGAAGAGGCAAAGATTTATTTCAAAAATGTCAATAATGCTGTTCCGTGATGGGAGGTGAACGGCGATGTACGTATCGGCACGGGAGCGGAAGTTGCTTGAACGGTTGTTGGCGGACGATAGGGACATAACAGTCGGCGAATTGGCGGAGGAACTGAATGTCAGCGCCCGCACGGTTCATCGTGATTTGCAAGGTTTGGAATCGGTCTTCCGCCGCTATGGGCTTAAGCTCGCGAAAAGAGCAGGAGTCGGCATCCGCCTCGTCGGGGAAGAGGAAAAGAAGCAGGCGCTGGCCGCAGAGCTGTTTCGCCTTTCTCATCATGAATACACCCCCGAAGAGCGGCAGCTCATGATTTTAATTGCGCTGTTGGAAGCCAACGAGCCAGTGAAACTCGTCACATTGGCCCATGACTTGAACGTCACGGTCGCCACTGTCAGCTTGGATTTGGACAAATTGGAACAAACGGTAGAAGCGTACGGGCTTTCGCTCATCCGCAAGCGTGGATACGGGGTGGAGCTTGCCGGTTCGGAATCGGCGAAACGGCGCTTGATGAGCGACTTGTTGTTCCGCCATGTTGATGAACACGAATTTTTGGCATTGATGAAAGAGACGATCCAAAAACGGACGGACGCTCCGCTTGACACCGTGGCGGAGAAGCTGCTCGGGCTTGTGGACAGAAAAAAGCTCGCTGTCATTGAGCAGCAAATCGCGCAGGTGAAAGAAACGTTTCCGTTTACGATGGCCGACAGCTCGTACATCGCCTTCGTCGTCCATTTGGCGCTCGCCATCGAGCGCATCAAGCGGGGAGAAGCGATCCACTTCGATCCGCGGGATCTGCAGGCGTTGCAAGCGACGAAAGAATATGAGATCGCGCATGAGCTCGCTGAATCGTTAGAAAAAGTCTTTGACGTTGACATCCCTAACGAAGAAGTCGGCTATATGACGATGCACTTGATGGGAGCGAAATGGCGCAGCCGCCAAGGAATGGTGATGGAGGAGCCGAGTTTGGCCGTCGGCATGAAGGCGCAACAACTCATCCGCTTTGTCAGTGATAAGCTCGGCGTTGATTTATCCGCCGACCGTACGTTATACGAAGACCTTGTCGTCCATTTAAAGCCGGCTCTGTATCGCCTCGAACACGGAATGGGGGTCGCCAATCCGCTGCTTGATCCAATCAAACAAGACTATGCGGAGCTGTTCGCCATTGTCGCAGATGGGGCGCGGCAGCTGTTTGGCGGCATTCCGATCCCGGATGAGGAGATTGGCTATTTGGTGCTCCATTTTGCGGCCGCGCTCATGCGGGAGAAAAAAGGCTGGCAGGTGTTAGTCATTTGTTCGAGCGGGCTTGGGACGGCGAAAATTTTAGCGACGAGGCTGAAAAAAGAGATTCCGGACATTGTTTCGCTGGAACAAGCTTCCGCGTTTGAATGGAAAGGAAAAGATGTCAGCGCGTACGATCTCGTCATCTCGACCGTGCCGCTTCCTGAGGAGTATGGGCCGCATATCGTCGTCAGCCCGATGCTGACCGAGGAGGAAGCGCGGAAGATTCGCGAGTGTTTAGAGCGAAAATCGGCCGCTGAAAAGCGGATGAGGAAAGAGTCAACCGCACGGCGAAACAGGCCAGCCATCGACACGATGAAGGCGGTTCGGCGCATCAGCGAGACGATCGTCCACATTTTGGACGGTTTTTCCCTCGAGGTGGTCAAGAGGCGCTCTGTTCATGAAATATTGACGGACGCGTGCCGCCGCCTCGAACGAAGTGGCGTCATTGTCGATGCCGATGTCGTCATCGAGGAGCTGCGGCGCCGCGAGTCGCTTGGCGGGCTTGGCGTCCCTGGCACGACGCTGGCGCTTTACCACGCTCGAAGCTTCGCTGTCCTTCGTCCGTCTCTGACGATGTACCGACTTGATTCGCCGCAAACGGTGGCGGGGATGGACGGGGAGCCGATGGAGATCAACACGGTCGTGTTGCTTCTCGGTCCTGCTGATGCGGATGAAGAGGTGCTTTCAGTATTAAGCCATGTGAGCACGTTGCTCGTAAAGAACGAGCAAAGCGCGGCCACGTTGGCTTATGGCGGCGAAGACGAAGTGTATTCGCTTATTAGCGGCCATTTGGAACAATTTTTCGATGATTATTGGATATCGATGAAGGAGTGACACGGATGTTGACCCATTCGATTTTAAACAAAGAAAACATTGTGCTCAATGCGCAACCAAAAACGAAAGAAGAGGCGATCCGCCTCGCCGGCGAGGTGTTGGTCAAGCAAGGATATGTCGCCCCGGCATATGTTGATGCGATGCTTGAACGGGAAGAACTGACATCAACGTATATCGGCAACAACGTCGCCATTCCGCACGGAACGGAAGCGGCAAAAGCGCTCGTGAAACAGTCCGGCATTTCGATCGTGCAAGTTCCGGACGGCGTCGATTTTGGAGGCGGCAACATGGCCACGATCGTCATCGGCATTGCCGGCAAAGACGGGGAACATTTGGATATTCTTTCGAAACTCGCACTCGTCTGCGCCGAAGCAGACAATGTGGCCGCCATGGCGAACGCCAAAACGGCCGAGGAAATTCTTGCGCTGCTCCATGAGGTGAACGGCTGATGAGGGCCGTCCACTTTGGCGCCGGCAACATCGGCCGCGGCTTTATCGGCAGCCTGCTGGCGGCGTCGGGATATGACGTCGTGTTCGTTGATGTCAATGAACAAATCGTCCGTTTGCTGAAAGAGCGGGGGGAGTATCGCGTCATTGTTGCCGGCGAGCGGCGCGAAGAACAATGGGTGCGCGGCGTTTCGGCCCTGAACAGCCAAACGGAGCGGGAAGCGGTCATCGAGGCGATCGCAGACGCTGATTTGGTGACGACCGCGGTCGGCCCGCACATTTTGCCGGCTATTGCGCCAGTCATCGCCGCTGGGCTTGAGCGGCGCTTCACGGTTCATCAGAAGCCGCTTCATGTCATTGCCTGTGAAAACATGATCGGCGGCACGGAAACGCTGAAAACGCACGTCTTTGCCCATCTTTCCACGGCTGGGCAGCAGCTGGCAGATGAAAAAGTTGGTTTTCTCAACTGCGCGGTCGACCGCATCGTGCCGAATCAGACGAATGACGATCCACTCGCTGTCACGGTGGAACCGTTTTTCGAATGGACGATTGAAACGCGAAACGTCATCGGCACTGTTCCGCCGATTCAAGGGGCTCATTTTGTCGCTGACTTAGAGCCGTATATCGAGCGCAAATTGTTTACGGTCAATACCGGCCATGCGTTGGCCGCTTACTTAGGGTATCTGCGAAACTACAAAACCGTCCAGGAAGCGATGAACGATGAAGGTATTCGATTGAATGTCGAGCAAGCGCTCAGTGAGTCGGGAGCCGTCTTAGTGAAAAAGCACGGATGGCATGAGGAAGAGCACCGTTCCTATATCAAAACGACGATCGGGCGTTTCACCAACCCGTCCCTTTCCGACGATATCGTCCGCGTCGCCCGTTCGCCGATCCGCAAGCTCGGGCCGAACGACCGGCTCATCGCTCCGGCGACGCAATACTGCACACTATTTGGCAGCGTTCCTGCTGGTCTCGCCAAAGGAATTGCCGCGCTGTTGCGCTTTGATGATGCGAGCGATGCAGAAGCCGCCGCTCTGCAACAAACGATCGCACACCACGGAATCGAAGGAGCGCTTCGGCAATACGCGGGGCTTGAGAGTGCGCACCCGCTTGTGGCCGCGGTGAGAGAAGAGTACGGGAGAATGGAGAAAAACAAAAGCTGACCGCCTTTCAAATGTCGTCGACCTCCAATCGTGCAAAAACCCCGGGGGATCGACGACAATATTTTTTTGCGTCAAAATCCTACAACCAACACGGCTCAACAGTATTGACAGAATTTTTGAAACGTGATATTCTGAAAACAGCCAAAAGGGGAAAAGCTTGATTTTATGCGAATGGTTTGGGTTTTTATCGTACCTATGAGGGATTGAAACCCTGCAAGTCCGATTCCATCGGAAGATGAATGAATGTTTTTATCGTACCTATGAGGGATT
The DNA here is from genome assembly GCF_000498995.1 of Geobacillus thermopakistaniensis. Classification (NCBI taxonomy): domain Bacteria; kingdom Bacillati; phylum Bacillota; class Bacilli; order Caryophanales; family Anoxybacillaceae; genus Geobacillus; species Geobacillus thermopakistaniensis. The sequence goes on along the minus strand of NZ_AYSF01000037.1, from coordinate 28,952 downwards.
GAAACATGCATCCAGTTCCTCATAACCCTCACATGCAATCAGTTTTTATCGTACCTATGAGGGATTGAAACGCTCTCGCTCAAACAACGGGTCTTTGCGCCAGTTGGTTTTTATCGTACCTATGAGGGATTGAAACTCTCAAAGCTCACTGTTTTTGGAGATTTGCCACGAAGTTTTTATCGTACCTATGAGGGATTGAAACATTTCTGGTTGGTATTTCTCTGTCGCCTTGCGTTCAAAGTTTTTATCGTACCTATGAGGAATTGAAACTCCAAGTCACCGACAGACCGTACAAGCCGATCCAATTTGGTTTTTATCGTACCTATGAGGGATTGAAACATCTGTTCAACAGTTAAATCACGTGGTACAGGAATACGTTTTTATCGTACCTGTGGGGGACTGAAGCGCTATACAGTACGGTACAACTTTTTCTGTCCCCGATGCAGGATTTTCACCCCCTGCTTGCGAATGGATAGAATTGAACACGTTCAAAGAGGGGTGATGGAATGGCTATTGACCACGACCGGTTGTTTAAAGAACTGATCCAAACGTTCTTCGAAGAGTTTCTTCTCCTCTTTTTTCCCGACATGCATGAACACATTGATTTCAGCCATTTGTCCTTTCTGTCCGAAGAACTGTTTACCGATGTCACGGCAGGTGAAAAATACCGCGTCGATCTATTAGTCGAGACGAAGCTGAAAGGGGAGGATGGGCTGATCATCGTTCATGTGGAGAATCAAAGCTACGTGCAACCATCGTTTCCAGAGCGCATGTTTATCTATTTCAGCCGTTTGTTTGAAAAATACCGCACCCGCATCGTTCCGATCGCTGTCTTCAGCCATGACACCCTCCGCGAAGAACCGTCCGTGTTCTCAATCGAGTTTCCCTTTGGCGACGTGCTGCAGTTTCGCTTTTTCCCGGTGGAGTTGCGCAAGAAACATTGGAGAGACTATATCCGGCATGACAATCCGATTGCGGCTGCCCTCCTTGGCAAAATGGGGTATACTGAAAGTGAGAAAATTGAGTTGAAAAAAGAGTTTTTGCGCATGTTGGTGCGATTGGAGCTGGATGAAGCGAGGCAACGGCTCTTGTTGGGCTTTTTTGAAACGTATGTGAAGCTGTCGGAGGAGGAAGAGCAACAACTGCAAAGAGAGGTGAAGGAGATGGAAACGACAGAAAAAGAGAAAATGTTGGAGCTGATCATTTCCTATGAGCAAAGGGGAAGAAAACAGGGGTTGGAAGAAGGAATTAAACGCGGGATTGAACAAGGGATCAAACAGGGAATGAAACAAGGAATGAAGCAAGGAATGAAACAACTGATCCGCAACATGGCGCGCAAAGGAATGAAGGTGGAAGATATTGCTCGGTTGGTGGATCTTCCAGAGCAAGATGTTCGGGAATTGCTTGAAGAGCAGGGAAATTAAACACAAGAGGCGGCTATCTAACGAGGACGGTTGGCGGCGACAAAAGAGGCAGATGAAATCATTGATTCGTAAGTGATAGATTGTAAAAAAACGGATGATTGTCCTGTCACATAAAAGATGAGGAACGAAAGTCAGAAAGTATGTACTGTACCAAAGTTTTATGTACCGTCTGCTTTGAAGGCTGGCGGTCTTTTTTTGCTTTGAGACTCCAGCGTTCCGCTAGGTGCTTGATATCAGGTCTGATTATACCTCCATGAACAAAATGCACAAAATTCATTTTATTTTCAAAAACTTCACACCGATCTGGCGGCGTGATAACGTTATGGATGAAAACGTTATCAAAGAAAACAAGGGGGGCAAGGGAGAATGAAGAAAAAAAGATGGTGGGGGTTGCTAGCGGCTGGGATGATGACACTGGCATTGGCGGCCTGTGGAGGCAATGAATCGGCGGGGTCGAAACCGTCCGGTTCCAACTCCGGTTCGTCTGCTTCCAACTATCCGACGAAGCCGATTACGATTGTCGCTCCGTCCGGAGCGGGCGGCGGCTGGGATTTAACGGCCCGCGCGATTACGAAGGTGTTGGATGAGACGGGGCTCATCAAACAGACCATGACGGTTGAAAACAAACCAGGCGGCGGCGGGGCGGTCTTTATGGCCGAATACGCCACCCAAGATGTGAAAAACGATTACAAACTATTTGTCAACTCCCCGCCAATTATTATCAACAACTTGAAAAAAGAAGGGAACAGCCCGTTTGGCTACAAAGACACGACACCGCTCGCCCAGTTGACGAAGGACTTTGGCGCGATTGTTGTGAAGGCGGATTCGAAATTTCAAACGTTAACCGACTTGCTTAATACCATTAAACAAGATCCGAAATCGGTCACGGTAGCCGGGGGATCGGCGCCAGGTTCGATGGATCATTTAGTCGCGATTTTGCCGATCTATAAGTCGGGCATCGATCCGAAATCAGTCAAGTATGTTTCGTACGATGGCGGCGGGGAAGCGATGGCTGCGCTGCTTGGCGGCAATGCCGATGTGATTGCAACGGATGCCTCTTCTGTTGGCGAATATCTCAAAGCCGGCAAAGTGCGGGTGTTGGCGGTTTCCGCTCCAGAACGCCTCGGCGGAGTGCTGAAAGACGTGCCGACGTTGAAAGAGCTTGGCATTGATGCGGAATTTACGATTTGGCGCGGGGTTTTTGGGCCGAAGCAAATGTCCCGAGAGGCAAAAGCGTTTTGGGAAGAAACATTGAAAAAGTTGTCTGAACACGAGAAGTGGAAAGAAGAACTGCAAAAACAAGGCTGGGCGGCGGAATATCGCAATTCGGACGAATTTACGAAGTTTTTGCAAGAGCAGGAGCAGCAAATCGGCGACCTTCTGAAGTCGCTTGGCATGCATAAATGAAGCAAGGGGGAAGAACATTCTTCCCCTTTTTTGTAAAGAACAGGAGGAAGAACCATGAACAAAACGGCTGATCGTATCGCGGCGGTGGCATTCTTGGCGGTTGGTTCCTTGTTTATGGCGGAAAGCTTGCGCCTATCGAAAAGCGCCTACGGCAGTGCGGTAGGACCGAACGTATTTCCGTTTTTGCTTGGACTTGTTCTGGCATTATTAAGCATCAAGCTGTTGTTTGAAACGAGAGGCTATAAGGATTATAAGGATTCAGTGGGAGAGAAGCCGCCGCGGCAGTACAAAAAGTTTCTCATCATTTTCATTGCTGCTGTTTTCTATGCGACGTTGCTTGAAACGGTTGGGTATGTAATCACGACGTTTCTGTTTCTTGTTATCGGCTTTCAAACGATGGAAAGAGGGGCGCTATGGAAGTCGATCGCCATTGCGGCTGGCTTTTCGCTTGGCGTATATGGCCTTTATGTGAAGCTGCTGCAAGGAACATTGCCAAGCTGGCCGATTTGGTTCCAATGAAGGGAGGGGCATCATGAGCACACTATCGTTTTTGCTTGACGGATTTCAGACAGCGCTTCAGCCGCATAACTTGCTGTTTGCCTTTATCGGGGTGTTGATCGGCACAGCGGTCGGTGTGCTTCCTGGGATTGGCCCGATGAGCGGGGTGGCGTTGCTTATTCCGGTGACGGCGTCGATGACGTCCGGCCTTAGTCCGGAACAGGCGGCAGCCAGTTCGATTATTTTGCTCGCCGGCGTGTATTACGGGGCGATGTATGGCGGTTCGACGACATCGATTTTGTTAAATACGCCTGGGGAATCGTCATCGGTTGTCACAACGCTGGACGGCTATCAAATGGCCCGGCAAGGAAGGGCGGGGGCGGCGCTTGCCATTTCCGCGATCGGTTCCTTTGTCGCCGGAATTGTTTCGCTAATCGGCCTCGTCTTATTGGCCCAACCGTTGTCGAATGTGGCGCTGAAGTTCGGCCCGGCTGAATATTTTTCGCTCATGCTGCTCGGGTTGGCGGCGGTGAGCGGACTGGCTGGCAAATCGATGACGAAAGCATGGATCATGACAGTGTTCGGCTTGTTGCTTTCCACGATTGGGCTCGACAATGTTTCCGGCGTGGCTCGCTTTACGTACGACATTTCCTATTTATATGGAGGTCTCGAGTTTTTAACCGTAGCGGTCGGGCTATTTGCGTTAGGAGAGGTATTCAAGTCCATTCTCCATCATGAGACGAACGACGGGGACATCGCCAAAATCGGGCGCGTGTTGCCGACGAAAGCGGATTTGAAAGAAAGCGCGGGGCCGATCGCCCGTGGGTCGCTGCTCGGTTTTTTCATCGGGGTGCTGCCGGGAGCCGGAGCCACGTTGGCATCGTTTTTCTCCTATATTCTTGAAAAGAAAGTGAGCAAACATCCGGAAAAGTTCGGGCAAGGGACGATCGCCGGTGTGGCGGCGCCGGAGTCGGCGAACAACGGGGCTTCTGGGGGCGCAATGATTCCGCTTTTGACGCTGGGCATTCCTGGTTCAGGGACGACAGCGATCCTCATGGGTGCACTCATTATGTACAACGTCCAGCCAGGTCCACTGTTGTTCGATGAGCATCCAGCTGTCGCCTGGGGATTGATCGCCAGCATGTTTATCGGCAACGTCATGTTGCTCATTCTCAACATGCCGCTCGTCAAAGTGTTCGCGAAAATTATCCAGACGCCGACGAAATATTTGTTGCCGCTTATTATTGCCATTTCCGTGTTCGGTGTGTATGCGGTGCAAGTGACGACGTTTGATGTGTTTCTGTTGCTGGCGTTTGGTCTGCTTGGCTACTGGCTTGCAGAGCACGACTATCCATTGGCACCGCTTGTGTTGGGGCTTGTTCTCGGGCCGATGATCGAAAACAATATGCGCCGGGCGTTGACGGCATCAAACGGGGACTATCTCGTTTTCTTTGAAAAGCCGATTTCGCTCGTCTTGTTGGTCATTGCCTTTTTATGGATTGCCGTGCCGTTTGTCATGAAACTAAGAGGAAAATCGGTCGTCATCAACGAAGATATGTAATAATAGAAAGAAAGACGTTCCGCCTAACAGGCGGACTGTCTTTCTTTATTTGCTGTTTGGGGAGCGAGCCCTATGAAGCTTCAGACACGGTTAATGGTCATTATTTGTTCATTGTTGCTGCTGGTGATCGTGGTTTTAACGTTTTTGTTTCAGCATATGTTTGCGACGACGCTCAAACAACAAATTGGCATGCGAGCGCTGAATGTGGCCGAGACGGTCGCGTCGACTCCGCTCGTGCGCGAGGCGTTCCGCGACCCGAATCCGTCAGTGCGCTTGCAGCCGTTTGCCGAACATATTCGCCGAAAGACAGGGGCGGAGTACGTAGTGATTGGCAACCGTAAGGGAATCCGCTACGCTCACCCACTGCCAGATCGGATTGGAAAGCATATGGTAGGGGGCGACAACGGCGAAGTGCTGAAAGGCAAAGCGATTATTTCCGAGGCGGTCGGTTCGCTTGGTCCGGCGATCCGGGGAAAAGCGCCGATTTTTGATGAAAACGGACATGTGATCGGCATTGTTTCGGTTGGTTTTTTGCTAGAGGATATTCAGCGTACAGTATGGTCGTATCGTATGAAGATGTTTCTCTTCTCCGTTTTTGCCCTCTTTCTCGGAGCGGTGGGTGCAATGGCGATCGCCAGCACGGTGAAAAAATCGATTCATGGTCTTGAACCGGAAGAAATCGGTTTGCTCTACCAAGAAAAGCAGGCGATTTTAGAAGCGATTCGCGAAGGAATTGTGGCCATCAATCAAGAGGGAACGATTACAATGGTCAATCAAACCGCGTTGAAGTTGCTTGGGTATGAGAAGGAGCACAGTGTATTGGGAATGCCCATTTTGCGGCTCATTCCCCATTCTCGCTTGCCCGAAGTGATCCGAACAGGGCGGGCGGAATACGATGATGAGATGGTTTTAGGGAGAGAGACCGTCATTGCGAACCGAATTCCGATCAAAGACAAGCAAGGGCGCGTCATTGGAGCGGTGTCGACGTTTCGCAACAAATCGGAGCTGTATCGCCTCACAAAAGAGCTGTCCCAGCTCCGGGTGTACGCGGATGCGCTGCGGGCGCAAACACATGAATTTTCCAATAAGCTGTATTTGATCTCTGGGTTGATTCAACTTGAGTCGTATGAAGAAGCGCTTGAGCTTATTACGAAAGAAACGAACTTACAACAAAATATCATTCGTTTTGTCATGAAAGAAATCCCGGATCCGATCATCGGCGGGCTGCTGATTGGCAAGTTCAACCGCGCCCATGAGCTGAAAATCACCTTTGAAATTGATCGGGAAAGCAGTTTTCGCGATGTGCCGCCATGGATCGATCGCGACCATTTGGTGACGATTATCGGGAATTTGTTGGATAACGCCATGGAAGCGGTCCTCCACAACGGAAAAGAAGAGAAACGAGTGACCATTTTTTTGACCGACCTCGGCGATGACTTGATTATTGAGGTCGAGGATAACGGATTAGGCGTTGATCCGGATGTGGCGGAACGGATATACGACCGCGGCTTTTCGACCAAAGCCAACGGCCTCCGTGGGTATGGGCTTGATCTTGTCAAGAAGGCGCTGGCGATGCTTGGTGGGCAAATCACCTACCAGTCGAAACAAGGAGAGGGAACGGTGTTTACCGTCATTATTCCGAAGCGGTCGGGCCGTGCCAACCCATGCTGAAAGAAAGCATTTCCCATAAAAGGCCTCTACACCTTTATGCATCAATATTTCGGAGGGAGGGAAGCAGGGGGGATGATTCGTGTACTTATTATTGAAGACGACCGCCGCATCGCTGAAATTAATCGGCGCTTTGTCGAGAAAGTGAATGGGTATGAAGTGGTCGGCATTGCCACGAACGCCGAAGAGGCAAGGGAATTGACAGAGGTGCTGCAACCCGACGTGTTGTTGCTTGATGTCTATTTTCCGGATATGAACGGCCTCTCTTTTTTAAAATGGGTTCGGGAACGCTTTTCCAATATCGATATTATTATGATCACAGCAGCACGAGAAGTGGATGCCTTGAAACAAGCGCTGCATGGCGGGGTGTTTGATTATATTATCAAGCCGATTATGTTTGATCGATTTGCCGAAACCTTGCATCGATATAAAGAATATTATGATAAAATGCAGCAGTGGATGAAAGAAAAAGAGTGGATCGATCAAGAGGATGTCGACAAACTGATCGGGCGGGAGGCCCCGGTTAGGGATCAGCCTATGCTTCCAAAAGGCATTCAGCCGCTAACCCTTGAAAAAGTGCTGATGGTTGTGAAACGGTGTCAAGATGGAGTGACGGCCGAAGAAGTCGGACGGCAAATTGGCACAAGCCGGACGACCGCCCGTCGATATTTAGAATACCTTGTCTCCACGGGACAAGTGCTAGCCGATATTGTCTATGGATCGGTCGGTCGTCCGGAGCGGATCTATAAGAAAAGAGGATGAGCGAGATCCGTTTCAGAGAATAGCGGCTTCCGTATGCATAAAGAAAGCGGGGGAAAACATCTTGTACATTTTTGTGAGTATCTTGCTTCAAGTCATGATTCCGATGTTGCTGATCGTCGGCTTGGGAGCAGGGCTTCACCGTTTCTTTCGTCTTGACCTCAATACATTATCCAAATTGAACATGTATGTCCTGCTGCCGGCAGTCGCATTCATCAACGTGTACGACAGTGAGTTGAATGGAAAGGTGTTAGCGGCTATCTTAGGGTTTCTTCTGTTGCAAAACGGCGGGCTGATGGTTTTGAGTAGGATCATGGCGAAACTATTCAAACTGGAGCGAAGTATGGCAGCGGTGTTTCAAAATACGGTTGTGCTGAACAATTCTGGCAACTTCGGCATTCCTGTCAGCCAGCTGGTGTTTCACCAACATCCGCTCGGGGCGACGATTCAAATCATCGTGACCATTTTTCAAAACTTCTTGACCAATACATATGGAGTGTATCAGTTCGTGTCAGGAAACGGGAAAAGTGGGAAATGGGCTGCTGAGATATGGAAAAATCCCGTTCTTCACGCGCTGTTGTTCGGTGTGGTCTGCCGATGGCTTCACGTCCCAATCCCATCATTTTTATGGACGCCGCTTCGGCGGGTTGCCGACGCGTTTTTAGCCATCGCCCTCTTTACGTTGGGAGCGCAAATCGCCTACGCCCGTTTTAACGCCTTGCCGCCGCTTGTGTATGCAAGTGTGTTTGGGCGTCTCGTTTTGTCGCCGCTGTTGGCTGCGTCTTTGATCTTTCTATTAGGAATTGATGGAGTGACGGCTCAGGCGTTGCTCATTGCTAGTTCCTATCCGTGCTCGCGCAATACGGCGCTGTATGCACTCGAGTATGACTGCCACCCAGATTACGCCGCCCAGGCGGTGTTGGTGTCGACTTTGTTGAGCGCCATTACCGTTACAGGCGTTGTGTATGCGGCCCGGCTGTTGTTTCCGATCGCTGGATGAAAACGAGGGCAAGCTGTCGTCGACTCCCAATCATGCAAAAATCATGGGGGATCGACGACAATGTGCTTTCGTGTCAAAACCCTACAGCTTACATTGCAGGTTCAGTTAGAAACAGCTACCATACTTTAATGGCAGGTGCAAGTACATCTTTTGGTGATGAACCAATATCGGCTCTTCACCACAAGTTGTACTTGAGATTTTAAGATAGGTATGCATAGGAAAAATAGAGGGTGCAAAAAATGCGAATGTTCCTGTATGGTAAAGGTGACCAAACCAACCCATTGGAGGAACATTCGCATGTATTCTCCGTTTATCAAAGAACTCATCGATTGACCAGACGTTTTGATTCAAAAGGTGCGAAAACGAAGAAGAACGTTGGATTTTCGAACTTTCTCTGACGCTTTAGGATTTCAATCCAAAACTATTGTAAACCGCTTTCATTTGGTTTATAATAAAGCTAAACCGGTTTATGAAAACGTTTTTGAACTAAATCGATTTAGTGTAAGAGAGGGATCCCGATTGAAAAAAGTAACGATGGCTGATGTCGCGAAATTGGCCAACGTTTCGAAAAGCACGGTCTCGCAATACTTGAACAAACGCTATGAATATATGAGCGAGGAAACAAGAAAGCGCATCGCTCAAGCGATTGAGGAACTTGGCTATCAGCCAAACGTCATCGCCCGCAGCTTAAAGCAAAAGACGACAGCGACCATTGGCGTGATTGTGTTCAACATGCTTCATATGTTGACGACGCAAGTGCTGCACGCCATTGAAGAGGAATGCCAAAAGCGCGGGTTTCAAGTCATTGTCTGCAACTCCGGCGATGATTCGGAAAAGGAGAAAAAATATGTTGACATGTTGCTGGCGAAACAAGTGGACGGGCTGATCGTGTTTCCGACAGGGAAAAATGAAGAGGTCTACCGCCGCCTTGTCGAGGAGCGCTTTCCGCTTGTGTTTGTCGACCGGATGGTGCCGGGGGTGGAGGCGGACAGCGTGCTGCTTGATAATGCAGGTGCAGCGGAAATGGCGGTTCAGTATTTCGCTTCCTATGGCTACGACCGGATTGCCATTGTCACCCCGCCGCTTGTCCCTTACAACGTGCCGCGGATGGAACGATTTGAAGGGTTTCGGGCGGCTATGCGCAAAAGAGGACTGGACGTTGAAGATGGGAACATCATCGCCGCTGATCCGGACGCGCTGCCGGAAGTGTTGAAACAACGGTTTGCCGAACCGAAGCGGCCTAATGCCTTGTTTGCGATCAACGACTTGACGCTGATGGGGGTTTTGCGGTTTGTGAAAGACGCAGGGGTTCGTGTGCCGGATGAGGTGGCGATCATCAACATCGATGATGTGCCGTTTGCCGATATTTACACGCCGGCGCTGACAACCATCGCCCAGCCGACGTTTGCGATGGGGAAAAAAGCAGCTGAGCGCGTGTTTGAACAAATGAAAGCGAAAAAAGCCGACGGTCCGCGCGTATTTCGTTTCTCCCCGACATTGATGGAACGGACATCGATCAGGCGGGGGAAGGAATGAAGAAGGGAGGAGAAACGATGGCGATTCATGAGGACGTCGTCATTGGAATTGATATTGGAACGACAAGCACAAAAGCGGTTGTGTTTGACGGGCGGGGGAAGGTGCTGGCTTCTCACGCCGTCGACTATCCGATCATCCAGCCGCATCCGGGGTTTGCCGAGCAGGATCCCGATGAACTGTTCGCGGCGGTCGTTCAAGCGGTCGGGGCGGTGACGATCCGCCACGGCATCCGCCCAGCGCAGGTGAAAGCGATGGGCTTGAGTGCGGCGATGCACTCGATTATGGTGCTTGACGAGTCGGGGCGGCCGCTCACCCGCCTCCTCATCTGGGCGGACAACCGAAGCGTGGCTCAAACGGAGCGGCTGTGGAAAGAGCAAAACGGGCTTGCCATTTACCGGCGGACGGGGACGCCGATCCATCCGATGTCGCCGCTATCGAAATTGCTTTGGCTCAAGGAAGAGCAGCCGGACGTATTTCAGCAAGCACGGCGGTTTGTGTCGGTGAAAGATTACGTGTTGCACCGTCTGTATGGCGACTATGTCGCTGACCATTCCATGGCATCGGCGACGGGTTTATTCCGATTGGACACGCTCGATTGGGACGAGGAGGCGCTCGCCCTTGTCGGCATCCGCCGCGACCAGCTGCCGCGGCTCGTTCCCGCCACGCATATCATGACTGGCATGAAAAGAGAATGGGCGGAAAAAATGGGAGTCGCTCCGGATGTGCCTGTTGTCGTCGGAGCAAGCGACGGCGTGCTCGCCAACGTCGGCGTCGGGGCGGTGCTCCCAGGTGAAGCGGCCATCACGATCGGAACGAGCGGGGCGGTGCGGACGATTGCGGCAAAACCGACGACCGATGAAAAAGGGCGGACGTTTTGTTATGCGTTGACGCCCGGCTATTGGGTCGTCGGCGGACCGACGAACAACGGCGGCATTTTGCTTCGCTGGCTGCGCGACGAGTTCGGCGCCCACGAGCGGGAAGTGGCGAAAAAGCTCGGCATGGATCCGTATGACTTGTTGACGAAATACGCGGAACGCGTCCCGCCGGGGGCGGAAGGGCTTGTGTTTTTGCCGTTTTTGTCGGGCGAGCGGGCGCCGTACTGGAATGCGAACGCGCGTGGGACGTTTTTTGGCCTTGGCCTTCATCATAAGCGCGAGCATTTCATCCGCGCTGTCATGGAAGGCGTCTGCTTCAGCATTCTCTCGGTCGCTTTAGCCATTCGCGATGTCACGGGGCCGATGTCGGAAATCCGCGTCTCGGGCGGATTCGCCAAGTCGCCGTTTTGGCGGCAAATGCTTTCTGATATGCTCGGCAAACCGCTCATCGTGCCGCAGACGCACGAGGCGTCGGCGCTGGGGGCGGCTGCGGTGGCGCTTTACGCGTTAGGCGAGCTGCCGTCGCTGGAAACGGTGAAAACGTGGATCGACACAACGGCCCGCCATGAGCCGAAGGAAGAACATACGCTCATTTACGCTGAACTGTTTGATTTGTATGCCCGCTTGTATGAGCGATTGAAAGAGGAATTTGACATCATCGCTGCGTTTCAGCGGCGGAGTGGGTAAAGGGAGGAAGACTAAATCGATTTAGCTGGCTATGATCGGGCGCTAAATCGATTTAGCCCTTTCCTTCAAAGATCTGAAAACGTTTGCTTTGTTCACTAAATCGATTTATCTCAAAGATAAAGGGGGAGCTTGTGATGGAAATCGCCATTGTTGTTGCTGCTATTATCGTGTTATTATTGCTCATTACTATGGCGAAAATGCATCCGTTTGTCGCACTCATTTTAGTGTCCGTCGGCGTCGGACTGGCGATGGGCATGCCGCTTATCGCGCCGTCTCCGGAAACGCCGGGCATCATTGACTCGATCAAGGCGGGGCTTGGCAACACGCTCGGCTTTTTGGCGATCGTCTTGGCGCTCGGGACGATGCTCGGCAAAATGATGGCCGAATCAGGCGGCGCCGAGCGCATTGCGAAAACGTTGATCGACCGCTTTGGCCAAAAACGCGTCCATTGGGCGATGATGGTCGTCGCCTTTTTAGTCGGCATTCCGGTCTTTTTCCAAGTCGGGTTTGTCTTGCTTATTCCGCTCGTCTTTACGATCGCGATGGAAACGGGCATTTCACTTGTGACGATCGGCATTCCGCTTGTCGCTGGTTTGTCTGTCGTGCATGGGCTTGTCCCGCCGCACCCAGCCGCGATGGCGGCAGTCGGCATTTTTAAGGCGGATGTCGGAAAAACGATTCTTTACTCGATCATCGTCGGCTTGCCGACCGCCATTATTGCCGGTCCGCTGTATGGCAAATGGATCGGTTCGCGCCTGCACAAAACAGTGCCGGCGGAGATTGCCGAACAGCTTGTGCAGCATAAAGAAGCACGTGAGCTTCCTGGCTTTGGCAATACGCTGTTCACGATTTTGCTTCCGGTCATTTTGATGTTGATTGCCTCTGTGGCAAACGTGACGCTTGATCAAAAGTCAGAAGCGGCGAAAGTGTTGCGCTTTATCGGCGACCCGATTGTTGCGCTCTTGATCGCGACGGTTTATTCGTTCTTCAGCTTAGGCTACGCCCGCGGCTTCAACCGCGACGCTGTCTTGAAATTTGCCAACGACTGCCTCGGCCCGGTCGCGAACATCCTGCTTGTCATCGGGGCGGGCGGCGCATTCAACAAAGTGCTGCTTGATTCCGGCATCGGCGAACAAATCGCGGAAGTGGCGAAACACTCGCACTTCTCTCCGCTCCTGTTAGGCTGGGGCATTGCGGCGCTCATTCGCGTAGCGACGGGATCGGCGACCGTCTCGATGATGACCGCTGCCGGCATCGTTGCCCCCATCGCGGCTACCATGCCGGGAACGAATATGGAACTGCTTGTCTTGGCGACCGGCGCGGGTTCGTTGATCTTGTCGCACGTCAATGACTCCGGCTTCTGGATGATCAAAGAATATTTCGGCATGACGGTGAAAGAAACGCTCATGACATGGACAGTCATGGAAACGATTATTTCGGTGGTGGCGTTTGTCTTCATTTTGTTATTGAATATGGTTCTCTAGCCTTTTCCAGGCAAGACGCTCGTTTTTAGAAGAACGGGCGTCTTATTTTTATATGTCCTTTTGTTATATTTTATATTATAATTATGTAATAAAAAATAACATAAGGAGTGACGCCTGTTGATTTTTGCGAGACGTGCGGAACGAAAAATAAAGCGCGAACTGGATCAGCCTCGACGTGAGGAAACGCAGGGAGGACCGCAACAAATTGCAAGGCAAATTGTTGTGGCGGTTGATCAGCTCAAAGCAGCGATGGAACAGATGAAGATGGCGGCACTTTCGCTGAATGACATTTCCGATTCAAGCCGGAATAGTGCGGCAGAGCTGATGGACCATAGCGAGAAAACGGTGGAGTATACGGAAAAAGTGGCGAACAAAATGCGAACAATCGAGGAGGCGGCTAGGGAAATCGCTGCATCTTCGCGTGATATGTATGCGAGCAGCCAGCAGTTTTCCGAACATTGGCTGCATTCATGGAATTCATTGGAGACGTTGCAAAAAGAAATTCGAACACTGCGCTCCCACCATGAAACGTTATTGGAACAAATGGACCATCTCGTTCATCATTCGCGACGCATCAATGAAATTATATCAGCGATCGGCGAGATTTCGCAGAAAACGAAAATTTTGTCGCTCAATGCCAATATTGAGGCGGCTCGTGCGGGAGAACATGGGCGCGGGTTTGCGGTCGTCGCGCGGGAAATCGGCATGTTGGCGAATCAAACGTCGGAAGCTGTCCAGCAAACACAGGATATTTTGTCCCTTATTCAACGCGAAATCGCAGCGACAACCGATATCGTTCGCGAAGAAACAAAGCAAATCGATGTCGAAGAGAAAGAAATGGAAGCGATTATGTCGTTCCTTCATTTGCTGCAGCGACAGCTGAATGATATGACGGACCTCGTCTCCTCTTCTGTCCGGTCAGCGTCTGGGCAGTCGGACAGCGTGAAAGAAATCGCCGTTCTCCTAGAAGAAATCGTGCAATTGAGCCGGGAAAATCAACGGTTTGTCGAGCGAGTGACGGCGGATATGAACGAACAGCATGAAAGCGTCGAACAGATTTTGCGCATTAATGAAGCGCTGCAAAAGACAGCGGAGGAGCTGCAGCAAACGGTCGGACGTGATTGGATGAGAGAAACGATTTCTGTCGATGATGCGGTCGTGAAAAACACGATTCAGAAACTATCGGCTTTGCTTCAGTCAGCTCCGTTGGAACAAATGGATGAGGCCATGCATCAACGCGTGCTGGATCGATTTTTATCTGAGAATGGAGAGATTGAGGCTGTCTGGTCGAATCGTCTTGATGGGGCGTTTGTCTATTCGAATCCGCCGGCGGGCTTGGTCAACGCCAAAGTCCGGTCGTGGTTTCAGGAAGCTTGTAGAGGAACAGTGTATGTTTCCGATCCGTATGTATCGGCATTGACGAAACATCTTTGCGTCACGGTGTCCGCTCCCATTAGGGATCATAACGGTCAAATTGTCGGGGTCATTGGAGTGGATTTGTCGCTTGTGAAATGAACGCTGCCCCAAAAAGGTGCATGTGTGCCTTTTTGGGGCATGTTTTGTTTTTCGACCTGGCTGATTGGTCGGAAGATGATTGATAATAAATATAACAAAAATATGTAATAAAATATGACAAATATGTTGAGTCCGTGAAACGTGGGCCTTATACTGCTAATCAAGAACAAATCCTCAACGTGGAGAACATGCATCGCTTTTGAGGAACAAGGGAGGGATGCGCTCTTTTAGATGAACGAGGGGCAGGAATTCATCGATGTTTCAAATGAATAGGGGGAAGGGTGTGCGAATGAAACCAGCATTCATGTGGAAATTATGGCTGCTTTTATGCGTCAGTGTTTTTGCTCTTGGGGGATGTGCGGCGTCATCAGCAGTGGATCAAGCCAAAAACGAGAATCAAAATGATTCATCTTCGGCTGGCAAAGAAGGGGATGTGGTCAAAGTAGGAATCCTGCACTCGTTAAGCGGAACGATGGCCATCAGTGAAGTGTCGCTGCGCGATGCCGAGTTAATGGCCATTGAGGAAATCAATGCATCGGGCGGGCTGCTCAGCAAGAAGATTGAACCGGTTGTGGAAGATGGAGCGTCCGACTGGCCGACGTTTGCCGAAAAGGCGAAAAAACTGCTGCAAAAAGATCAAGTGGCCGCCATTTTTGGCGGTTGGACATCGGCGAGCCGCAAAGCGATGCTTCCGGTTGTGGAGCAAAACCATGGGCTGCTTTGGTATCCGGTGCAATATGAAGGGATGGAGTCATCACCGAACATCTTTTACACCGGGGCGACGACGAATCAACAAATCGTTCCGGCGGTCAGCTGGCTCTTGAAAAACCGCGGCAAAACGTTTTTCTTGCTTGGGTCGGATTACGTCTTTCCGCGGACAGCCAACAAAATCATCAAGGCTCAGCTGAAGGTCGAAGGAGGGCAAGTGGTCGGGGAAGAATATACGCCGCTCGGCCATACCGATTATAGCACCATTATCAGCAAAATCAAACAAGTGAAACCGGCTGTCGTCTTCAATACGCTCAACGGCGATAGCAATGTCGCCTTTTTCAAACAGTTGAAAGACGCTGGCATCACGCCGAAAGACGTGACGGTGATGTCCGTCAGCATCGCAGAAGAAGAAATCCGCGGGATCGGGCCGGATGTGTTGGCCGGTCATTTGGCTGTGTGGAACTATTTCCAGACGACCGATACACCGGAGAATAAGGCATTTGTACAAAAGTATAAAGAAAAGTATGGACAAGACCGCGTGACGGATGACCCGATTGAAGCGGCGTATACTGCGGTTCATTTATGGGCCGAAGCGGTGAAAAAAGCCGGTTCCTTTGATGTTGATCAAGTGAAAAAAGCGGCGGCCGGCCTTGAATACAAGGCGCCGGAAGGAACGGTGAAAATTGACGGGGAAACGCAGCATCTATGGAAAACGGTGCGCATTGGCGAAATCCAAGCGGACGGACAATTCAAAGAGTTATGGAATTCCGGCCAGCCGGTGAAGCCAGATCCGTATTTAAAGAGCTACCCATGGGCGAAAGGATTAAGTGAATAGTTCACTTGGAAGGAAGGGATTTCCTTCCTTCTCGCCCAGCGGACATGAGAGGGGGGATGGCGATGTTCATTGACCAATTATTCAACGGGCTGAGCGTCGGTTCGATTTTGCTTTTGATTGCCATTGGGTTGGCGATCACGTTCGGGCTGATGGGCGTCATCAATATGGCGCACGGTGAACTGATGATGGTCGGAGCGTATACGACCTATGTCATCCAGCAATGGTTCACTAGCCATATGCCGCACTCGGCAGGGCTGTATTTTGTCGCCGCCATTCCATTGTCATTTTTGGCAGCCGCTCTGCTTGGATGGGGGCTGGAAAAAAGTTTGATCCGCCATTTGTATCGCCGTCCGTTGGACAGTTTGTTGGCTACATGGGGGATCAGTTTGATTTTGCAACAGACCGCCCGTCTCATCTTTGGGGCGCCCAACGTGGCGGTTGTGCCGCCAAGCTGGCTGGATGGCGGAATCCGCTTGTTTGGGGCAGTGTTTCCGTATAAACGGTTGTTTATTCTTTGCCTTGTGTTGGCGATCGTTTTCTTTCTCTATATGTATTTAATGAAAACACGAGCTGGCCGACGCATTCAAGCCGTCACCATGAACCGGTCGATGGCAGCCTGCCTCGGCATTGCCACGCAAAAGGTCGATGCTTACTCGCTTGCCATCGGTTCAGGGTTGGCGGGGGTGGCGGGATGCGCGTTGACCTTGCTTGGGCCGATCGGGCCGACGATCGGCACATACTATATTGTCGATGCGTTTATGGTCGTCATTTTAGGGGGAGTGGGAAAACTGGCCGGGACGCTGCTGGGGGCATTTGGCATTGGTTTGATTTCGACGTTCGTCGAATATTCCACAAGCGCCACCATTGCCAAAGTCATTGTGTTCGTTTTGATTATTGCTTTCTTGCAATGGAAACCATCCGGTCTTCTTAGCGTGAGAACGCGGTCGCTCGATTGAGGGGGGAGCATGGTGAACAAACGTTGGGGATACTGGCTGTTTTTTGCCGCCTTGTTTCTTGCGCCGTTTTATTTGACCGAGTTCCGCTTGTCCCTGCTCGGCAAATTTCTTTGCTTTGCCATCGTGGCGGTCGGCATCTCCCTCATTTGGGGCTATACCGGCATTTTGAGCCTCGGCCATGGGGTGTACTTCGGGTTAGGCGCTTATTGCATGGCGATGTATTTGAAGCTCGAAGCTTCGCGAGGGCATTTGCCTGATTTTATGGAATGGAGCGGCGTGCGCGAACTGCCGTGGTTTTGGAAGCCGTTTGCGCATCCTATGGTGGCCATCGCCGCCGCGATCGCTCTTCCTACGTTGCTCGCTGCGCTATTAAGCTATTTAACGTTTAAAAATCGGATTAAAGGTGTCTATTTTTCTCTCCTTTCCCAGGCGGTTGTTGTCGTGTTTGTTACGTTGTTTATCGGCAAGCAAGAATGGACAGGCGGAACGAACGGCTTGACCAATTTTTCGACCGTGTTTGGTTTTTCGCTGTCATCGCCGCTCACCCAAATCGTTTTGTATTGGCTGACAACGGCCTGTCTCGCTCTCATTTTCGTCGCGGCGCGCCGCTTGACGTCCGGACGGTTGGGGAAGGTGCTCATCGCGATTCGCGACGCGGAAAACCGGGTTCGTTTTTTAGGATTCAATCCGACCGTCTATAAAGTGTTTGTGTATAGTTTGTCAGCAGCCTTTGCCGGGGTGGCTGGGGCGTTGTTTGTCCTGCAAGTCGGGCTCATTTCCCCGGAGATGATGGGGATTATTCCTTCGATCGAAATGGTGTTATGGGCCGCTGTCGGCGGACGCCAATCGCTCATGGGCGCGATCATTGGCGCGATTGTCATGAACACGGCGAAAAGCTTTTTAAGCGAAAATTATCCGGATCTATGGCTGCTTTTGTTAGGCGCGCTGTTTGTCGTTGTCGTGTTATTGGTTCCGAAAGGATTGGCGGGCATTTATGAATCGCTCGTTGCCGTTCGCATCAAAGCAAAAAGGGGGCATGAACGTGAAGCCCGTGTTGATGTGTCGTGACGTCGTCGTTGACTTCGATGGATTTCGTGCTTTGCAAGGTGTTGATCTCGCGGTTTACCCTCATGAAGTGCGGTTTTTGATCGGCCCGAACGGAGCGGGGAAAACGACGCTGCTCGATGTCATTTGCGGACGGACGAGAGCGACGGACGGCCGAGTGCTGTTTTTCTCCCATGACATCACGAAACGGCCCGAATATGAAATTGTGCAAATGGGGATCGCCCGGAAGTTTCAAAGCCCTTCCATTTTTCCATTTTTGACGGTATGGGAAAATATGGAGTTGGCCATGCGACAAGACCGGCGTCTGCGTTCTGTTTTGCGGGCGAAGCGGACCGGAGAAGAGGAAGAGATCATGGCAGCACAACTAGAGAGAATTGGATTGCTTGATGAACGTCATCGCTTAGCGGGCACCCTGTCTCATGGCCAAAAGCAGTGGTTGGAAATTGGCATGCAGCTGATTCAGCGCCCGCAACTTCTCTTATTGGATGAGCCGATTGCCGGCATGAGCGCGGCGGAACGGGAGCGCACGGGGGAATGGCTGCACGAAATCGCCAAACATTGTGCGGTGATCATTGTGGAGCATGATATGGACTTTGTCCGCCGTTATTCGAAGCAAGTGACGGTCATGCATGAAGGAAAAGTATTGTGCGAAGGCTCGATTGATGAGGTGCAGCAAAACGAACAAGTCATCGATGTGTATCTTGGAAGGAGGAAAAACGCGTGTTATGCCTCCGGAATGTAACCGCTGGCTATGACGAAAGCGTTGTGCTCGATCAAGTTCGCATGGACATTCCTCTCAGCCGGGTGACGGCGGTGTTGGGCAGAAACGGAGTCGGCAAAACGACGTTGATGAAAACGATCATCGGGTTGATTCGCCCGATGTCAGGCGTGATCGAATGGGAAGGAGAAGATATCACGCGATGGCCGCCGGAGCGTCGGGCGCGGGCAGGGATCGGCTATGTGCCGCAAGGGAGGGAAATTTTCTCCGCGCTGACAGTGGAAGAAAATATCCTTCTCGGGTTGGAAGCGCAGGCCGAGAACGTCCGTCCTCAGCCGATCCTTGAGGAAATGTATGCATTATTTCCAGTCCTAAAAGAGATGCGCCAGCGAAAAGGAGGGGATTTAAGCGGTGGACAGCAGCAACAGCTGGCCATCGCCCGCGCGTTGGCCGGCCGGCCGAAACTGCTCTTGCTTGATGAACCGATGGAAGGCATTCAGCCATCGATCGTTGAGTTGATTCATGATGTGATTATGAAAATCGCCGAAGAAAAACAGGTTGGCATCGTATTGGTCGAACATAACGTGGAGCTGGCGTTTTCTTGTGCCGATCGTTTCTATATTTTGGATCGCGGCACTGTCGTGGCGAAGGGGGATGTCGATGGGGCTGATTTGACTTATATTCAATCATTTCTTGCTGTTTAAGCCACAGGCCGCGGGTTAGCGATGAGAGATTTCTTGAACCTGCGAGTATAGGTGGGAGCATTCAAGAGGGGGAGAGATGAGTGAAACTGACTCAGCGCGAACAGGAAAAGCTGTTGATCGTCGTGGCCGCCGATTTGGCGCGCCGCCGGAAAGAACGAGGATTGAAACTGAATTATCCGGAAGCGGTGGCGCTCATTACGTATGAGCTGTTGGAAGGCGCCCGCGACGGGCGGACGGTGGCGGAGTTGATGCAATACGGCGCGACGATTTTGACACGCGATGATGTGATGGAAGGCGTCGCTGACATGATCGACGAGATTCAAGTCGAGGCGACGTTTCCGGACGGCACGAAACTCGTCACTGTCCACCAGCCGATCCGGTCGTAACGGCGCTGGACGATTTCATGACTGCGGACAGAGGAGTGATGATATGATCCCAGGAGAATACCGATTGCGTGAGGAACCGATTGTGTGCAATCGACAAAAATCGGCCACGAAACTGACGGTTGTAAACCGCGGCGACCGCCCGGTGCAGGTTGGTTCCCATTTTCACTTTTTTGAAGTCAACGCATTTCTTGAATTTGACCGGCAGGCGGCGTACGGAAAACATTTGAACATTCCAGCCGGGACAGCGGTTCGTTTTGAGCCCGGAGATGCGAAGCAAGTAGAGCTTGTTCCGTTCTCCGGCGAGCGCCGGGTGTACGGATTAAACAATATGGTCAACGGTCCGCTTGATGGCAGCAAGAAGGGAGAGTAAGAGAATGAGTTTTTCCATGTCAAGACGGCAATACGCGGATATGTTTGGGCCGACGACTGGGGACTGCATCCGGTTGGCGGATACGGACTTATGGGTTGAAATTGAGCATGACTATACGGTTTACGGCGATGAAGTGAAATTCGGCGGTGGGAAGGTGATTCGCGACGGGATGGGGCAACATCCGCTCGCAACCCGCGACGAAGCGGTCGATTTAGTGCTGACGAATGCCGTCATCGTTGATTACACCGGCATTTACAAAGCCGATATCGGGATCAAAGATGGAAACATCGCCGCCATCGGCAAGGCTGGGAATCCGCTGTTAATGGATGGCGTCAATATTGTCATCGGCGCCTCAACGGAAGTGATCGCGGCGGAAGGAAAAATCGTGACAGCCGGCGGGGTCGACGCCCATATCCATTTCATTTGCCCGCAGCAAATCGAAACTGCTCTATCATCGGGCATTACGACGATGATCGGCGGCGGGACCGGGCCGGCGACCGGAACGAATGCCACGACGTGCACGCCGGGAGAGTGGAACATTTACCGGATGCTTGAAGCCGCCGAAGCGTTCCCGATGAATATCGGTTTTTTAGGAAAAGGCAACGCATCGGCGAAAGAGCCGATCGCTGAGCAAGTCCGCGCCGGAGCGATTGGACTCAAACTTCATGAAGACTGGGGAACGACGGCGGCGGCGATTGATGCGTGCTTGCGAGTGGCGGATGAGTACGATGTGCAAGTCGCCATTCATACCGATACATTGAATGAAGGCGGGTTTGTCGAGCATACACTGAAGGCCATTAACGGGCGCGTCATTCATACATACCATACGGAAGGAGCCGGAGGGGGGCATGCGCCCGATATTATGAAAGTCGCCAGCTTCCCGAACATTTTGCCTTCTTCCACGAATCCGACGCGGCCGTATACGAAAAACACGCTTGATGAGCATTTAGATATGTTAATGGTGTGCCATCATTTAGATCCGTCCGTTCCGGAAGACATTGCCTTTGCCGATTCGCGCATCCGCAAAGAAACGATTGCTGCTGAAGATATTTTGCACGACATCGGCGCGTTCAGCATGATCAGTTCCGACTCGCAAGCGATGGGGCGCGTCGGTGAAGTCATTTTACGCACGTGGCAAACGGCCGACAAAATGAAAAAACAGTTTGGCCGCTTGCCGGAGGAAACGGGGCGGGGCGATAATGTTCGCGTCAAACGGTATGTAGCCAAATACACGATCAATCCAGCCATTACGCATGGGATTGCCGAATATGTCGGCTCGGTGGAAGTCGGAAAATTCGCGGATTTGGTCGTTTGGCATCCCGCTTTTTTCGGGGTCAAGCCTGAGCTCGTCATCAAAGGCGGGATGATCGCCTACAGCGTGATGGGCGACCCGAACGCCAGCATTCCGACGCCGCAACCCGCGCTGTACCGCCCGATGTTCGCCAGCTATGGCGCCGCCATCGCGAAAACGTCCATCACCTTTTTATCCAAAGCGGCGTTCGAGCGCGGCATTCCGGACAAGCTGGGGCTGCACAAAATCGTCAAGCCGGTTGGAAACATTCGCTCTTTGACTAAACACGATATGGTATTCAACAACGCCATGCCCCAAATCGATGTCGATCCGCAGACGTATGAAGTGAAGGTCGATGGGCGGCTCATCACGTGCGAACCGGCTGAAGTTGTGGCCATGGCGCAACGATATTTTCTGTTTTGAGGTGATGATGATGATTGTAGAAACGGTTATCGGCAACATTCGAGCTCTTTCTTCTCTCCCCCCGCACATCGAACGGGTGTACATGCCAAGCGATGATTTAGTAAAACGAATTCAGCGGGTGGTGACCGACCATGGGAGGGAGATTGGCATTCGCTTGAAAGAAGCGAAAGAATTGGTAGACGGAGATGTGTTATGGATGGATGAGCATAATGCCATTGTCGTATCCGTTCTTCCCGATGATTTGCTTGTCATCCAGCCTGTTTCCATGAAACAAATGGGGGAGATTGCTCATCAGCTCGGCAACCGCCACTTGCCCGCCCAATTCGAGGAAGGGGAAATGCTCGTCCAATACGACTATTTAGTCGAAGAGCTGCTCCAGCAACTCGGCATCCCGTACAAGAGGGAAAAACGGAAAGTAAAACAAGCGTTCCGCCATATCGGGCATCGCCATGACTGACCAACAGTTGTTGTGGCTGCTGCAGCTCTCCGATTCGAATTTTCCGTCTGGAGCATTTTCCCATTCCTTTGGGTTTGAAACATACATGTACAATGAACAAATTTGCGATGCCAAAACGTTTGGCGATGTGCTTGTCGCTTATATTCAGACCCAGCTGACGTATACGGATGGATTGGCGTGCCGGATCGCCTATGAGCAGTTGGAAGTCGACCGTATGGAAGGACTGCGGCGGCTGAACGACACGCTGTTTGCTCTCTGCTTGGCGAAGGAAACGCGAGAAGGAACGAGAATGATTGGGGGGCGCTTATGGAAACTGTGCCGCGACATTTACGGAGTCGATGAATTGGATGAGATCGTGCAAACGACGCGGTCCATTCATCCGGCCATTGTGTTTGCGGCGGTTGGCCGCAAAATCGGAGCAGCCAAACAAACGACGGTGCTGACGTATTTGTTTGCTTCCGTACAAACGATGGTGCAAAACGCGGTCCGCGGCATCCCCCTCGGTCAAACGGACGGGCAAAAGCTTCTTGTCATGGTGCAGCCATATTTGATTCATGCCGCAAGCATCATCGAGACGCTCGACGAAGAGGAGCTCGGAGCGGCAGCCGTTGGTCTGGAAATTGCACAAATGCAGCATGAACGTCTTCCTGTTCGATTGTTTATGTCGTAAATCTTGTTTGACGTGGAACGAAAGAAGGACAGAGAAGGGAGAATCCAGAATGGAACCGGTACGAATCGGCATCGGCGGCCCGGTCGGCGCCGGCAAAACGATGCTTGTCGAGAAGCTGACGCGGGCGATGCATCGCCGCTTTAGCATCGCGGTCATTACGAATGATATTTATACAAAAGAAGATGCCCAATTTTTAATCAAACACAGCGTTCTGCCGGAAGATCGGATTATCGGCGTCGAAACGGGCGGGTGCCCGCATACGGCCATTCGCGAAGACGCATCAATGAATTTTGCGGCCATTGATGAACTGAAACGGCGCCATCCAGATGTGGAACTCATTTTGATCGAGAGCGGCGGCGATAACTTGGCGGCGACCTTCAGCCCGGAGTTGGTCGATTTCTCCATTTATGTCATCGACGTCGCCCAAGGGGAGAAAATTCCGCGCAAAGGCGGGCAAGGGATGATTAAGTCGGATTTGCTCGTGATCAACAAAATCGACCTTGCCCCTTACGTCGGCGCCAGTCTGGAAGTGATGGAACGGGACGCCAAAGCAGCGCGAGGGGCGAAGCCGGTCATTTTTACGAATTTAAAAGAAGAGATTGGTCTTTTTGACGTTGTGGATTGGATCGAAAAACAGGTGCTGCTGGCAGGGCTGGAAGAATGAGCTGGACGGGGCGTTTGCGATGTACAGCGGTCGTGAAAAACGGCCGCACCGTCATTTTGGACAACTATAGTGAAGGGGCGCTGAAACTGATGCGTCCTGTTTACCTCGACCCGGCTCATCCGACGTTATATCTTGTCCACGTGGGCGGCGGGTATGTCGATGGGGATTCATATGATATGGAAATCTTCCTCGAGCCCAGCGCCCGGTTGATGGTGACGACCCAGTCGGCGGCGAAAATCTACAAAACTCCTTCAACGCCTGTAAGGCAGTATACACGATTGTCACTTGGGGAGCAAAGCGTACTTGAATATTTCCCCGACCCGACGATCGCCTATGAGCATGCGCGCTTTTATCAAGAAACGACGGTGTACATCACGCCAAGCTCCACGTTCGTTTATGGCGAAATCATCACACCTGGATGGTCGGAAAGCGGCGAGCTGTTCCGCTATGATTGGATTCGCTCGAAACTGAAGGTGTATCAAGACGAGGCGCTCGTTCTGTTTGATCATCTGTACTTGGACTCGCGGCAGCACTTAACGAGCATGCTGCAGCTTGGCGGCTATACGCATGTCGGATCATTGGTGGCTCTTTCTCCGTTCATCACAAAGGAAGTGTTAGAACAGTTCAACCAATTAATGGAAGAGATGCCGCAAGAGGTTCGCTGCGGTTTTTCAGCGGCAGCCGTTCCAGGCTTTTCTGTACGTATATTGGCGTATGAAACATCGGCCATCGAAGCGATATTTCAACGCGTCCAACAGTTTATTCGCCAACAATGCGGTGAGGAAGCGCTGGTCTGTTGGCGGAAATATTAATGACAAGGGAGAGGAATGGGACAATGGGAGCGATATGGCCTGTACTCTTGTTTGGATTGTTGCTAGGAATGAAACATGCGACGGAACCGGATCATGTGATTGCTGTTTCCACGATCGTCAGTCGGACGAAAAAGCTCTCTCTTTCGTCACTGGCCGGCATGTTTTGGGGAATCGGCCATACGTTGACGCTGCTCGTTGTCGGGATGGTGATGATCGCCTTTGAGCGGCAAATTCCTGAACAGGTTGCTTCTTACCTTGAAATGACCGTTGGCGTAATGATCGTCATTTTAGGAATCGCCAGTTTTCGCTCGACAATGAGCATGGATCACCATCACCATGACGATATTCATCATTTACATATCAAATCGACATTGATCGGCATTATCCATGGATTGGCCGGAAGCGCTGGGATGGTGTTGTTGACGATGACGACGGTCAAAGGAACTTGGATGGCGCTTTCCTTTATTTTGATTTTTGGTTTAGGGACGGTCATCGGCATGATGTTATTCACGACATTCCTTGGCGTTCCGTTCGTTTGGATGAAAGCGAGACAGCAAGCCATGAACCAATGGATGGTGAAAACCGTTTCCCTCATCAGCATCGCCTATGGGGTATATTACATTTATCATATCGCCACCGAAATTTGACACTCCTCACGGCTAGCGTCATAGGTGGAGGAGTGTTCAAAAAATTGAAAGAAGCACCGGTCTCGGGAGGAGGCCGATGCTTCTTTTCCAATACGGCGTCATCATCACATCGTGTCACGCCAGTGGTTTCACCAGCAATAACTCATCCCGAATTGGAATGCCGTCAGGACTTGTTTTCGGAATGCTTGGCTTGATTCGCCGCGCCTTGTCGACAGCGTTCGGAAAGACATTCACAATTTGGTAGCCGCGCTTTTGGTAGAAACGAAGCGCATGCAAGTTGTCGTTGGTGGTGATCAGTTGAACAGCGGTGCACCTTTGTTGTCTCGCCCATGTCTCCGCCTCATGCAAAAGGGTGCTGCCGACGCCGCGGTTTTCCATTATGCTGTCTAGCGAGATGATCTCGCATTCGTTTCCGCGAATCACAAACGTAATGAGCCCGATGATCCGCTGTCCATTCTCGACAGCCGCAAATCCATCCAGTTCGCTGCAGTTATAGATGCCGGTCGAGACAACCATTTGCGGACTTCCCCAATGGTTGGTGAAAAACTGGTTGACCATGGCGCGGTTCAATTGTTTGATTGGAACGATGTTCAAAGCATTCCTCCTCCTTTTATCCATAAGACTTGCACTTGCGTGTGTAGCGGGTCACCCCCATCCCCTCTTGAATCAAAGGGACGTGTCTTTTTGCATCATCGCGCGTTGGAACGATTGAAAAACGGAAAAGGAAATGAATGTAAGCGCAATTCCTGCCGCATATGGCAAACTGGGCTTTAAGGTGAACAGCCAGCCGGCGATCGCCGGACCGCCAATGCGGCCGAGCGAATCGAACGAGGATAAAACGCCTGTCGCACTTCCTTGGCCATCCGCTGTATGCTTCGTTAACAAGGCGGAGACGCACGGGCGGATGACGCCGTTGCCAATGCCGAAAATCGTTAAATAGAGCGCGGCTGTCCAAAAGCTATGAACGAATAAAATGAGAAAAAAGCCAACTGCTGACAGGAACAGCCCGAAACGAATGACAGCGCCTTCCCCGAATGAGCGGATCAGTTTTCCAAGAAGCCCCCCTTGGACGACGGCTCCTGCAAGCCCCATGATCATGAAAATGTAACCGAGCTCCGTCGACGAAAGCCCTGCTCGTTCAGCGGCAAAGTAGGCGAACGTCGCTTCAAGTCCGGCGAGGGAAAACGTTACGATGAGCTGCAACATGTATAGGCGTGCCAAAGGGCTTCGGAGAGCAACCGCAAGCGATGGTCGTTTCGCTTTTATGTTCGATCGTTTTTCTCTCGGAAGCGATTCATGCAAGAAAACGAAAACGAATATAGCTGTCAGCAGCGCCAAGCTGCCTGCAATCCAAAACGGAGCGGTCAAGCTCGTTTTTGAAAATATGCCGCCGATCCCTTTTCGGCGACGTTTTCGATGGGGCGGANGCGGCATCCCGGAAAAGCAGGCCGAAAAACATATGCCATAGCGGTCGGCATCGTGGCGGCAGATAAACATCCCCCGATGATGCGAGCGGCAAACAACATCCAAAGTGTTGTGGCGGCGGCGAGCAAGAAAAACGAAAGTGCTAAGCCAGAAACACCGATGAGCAACATCGGTTTTCGTCCATATCGGTCCGATAAATTCCCCCACATCGGCGCAAATAAAAATTGCATGAGCGAATAAACGGCCATCAACCAGCCGAGTTGTGTCGGGGAAGCGCCGATTTTTTCTGCGTAAAATGGAAGGACAGGGATAATGATGCCAAACCCGGCCATGACCAAAAACATCACAAGAAACAAAAGCGATAAATCACGGCGATTGCCCATGATCATCATCTCCACGATATGGTTTGCCTCTTTCATCATAATGGAAAGACAGGCGTTTTTCAAAGCAGATCGCACCTTGCTTGGCCGTTCCGACGAGGCTGGGGATCACTCCCGAATGTCATCCACAAACCATTTCCCTTCATCCCCATTGACAATGGAAGCGGTTTTCGCGAGACTGAAGGTAAACGGCAAACGGTTCGGCAAACCATGAAGTGGACTTTGGACCGGCATCCGCCAAGGGTACGAAACGACAAACACGCATGGGAGAGAATGGTGCATGATGACCAAAAACGAAATCCAAAAGTGGGTAAAGGAATTCCCGCTGCTTGAAACGATCATGGCGGCCGAAGAGGTATTTTGGCGCAATCCAAAATATCACGCGTTTGCGCAAGCCATTCGAACGATTCCTTTACGCGAGCGCGATGTCAAGGAGGCCGAAGAGCGATTGCGCCGCTTTGCCCCCTACATCGCGAAGGCATTTCCCGAGACGCGAACGGCCCACGGTATCATCGAATCCCCTTTAGTGCGAATTCCGAACATGAAACAGCGTTTGGAAAAGATGTTTCAGACCAACATTGAAGGGGAGCTGTTGCTGAAATGTGACAGCCATCTTCCCATCTCCGGATCGATCAAGGCGAGAGGGGGAATCTACGAGGTTCTGAAACATGCGGAAGACCTCGCTCTGGCAAACCATATGATCACCATGGGGGATGACTATGCGGTGATGGACAGTGAGGAATTCAGACAGTTCTTTTCCCGCTATTCGCTTGTCGTTGGTTCGACGGGAAATTTAGGCTTGAGCATCGGCATCATCGGAGCGAAGCTTGGGTTCCGCGTTACCGTTCATATGTCAGCCGATGCGAAACAATGGAAAAAAGACTTGTTGCGAAGCAAAGAGGTTGCGGTCATCGAACATCTCACCGACTACAACAAGGTGGTGGAAGAGGCGAGAAGACAGTCCGCCGAGGATCCAACATCGTATTTTATCGATGACGAGAACTCGATCCATTTGTTTTTGGGATATGCGGTGGCAGCGTCGAGGGTGAAACGACAATTAGAGGACATGAACATCGTCGTCGATGAGGATCATCCGCTCTTTGTATATCTTCCTTGCGGCGTCGGCGGCGGTCCGGGTGGGGTGACGTTTGGCCTGAAGCTCGTGTACGGCGATCATGTCCATTGCTTTTTCGCCGAGCCGACGCATTCGCCTTGCATGTTGCTCGGCCTGATGACGGGACAGCACGACCGCGTGTCGGTGCAAGATTTTGGCCTCGATAACAAGACGGAAGCCGACGGGCTGGCGGTGGGCCGGCCGTCGCGGTTGGTGGGGAAAATGCTTGAGAACGTCATCAGCGGCGTTTATACGGTGGACGATTCGACGCTTTATCGCCTGCTTGCGGCCATGGCTGATGCAGAAGGAATCTATTTAGAGCCGTCCGCATTGGCGGGAGTGGAGGGGCCTGTTCGGTTGTTTCGCGATTCGGCGGGACAAACGTATGTAGAGGAAAACGATTTGAAAGAAAAAATGAAAAACGCCGTCCATATTTGCTGGGCTACCGGCGGAAGCATGGTGCCAAAGGATGTGATGGACGCTTACTATCGGGAAGGCGTGCGGATTGAAACCATGACAGGCAACCGTTTTTCCGGAGGGCGATAAGACCCCGCCATTCGATGGAGTTTTGAAACGAATGCATAAAGTGTTGGACGGATTCGATGAAAACCGAAAAAGAAAAGATGTTGGCGGGGCAATGGTACAACCCCGCCGACCCGGAGCTCGTCAAGGAGCGGGCGCGGCGGCTCGTTCGTTTGTATAATGAAACCGCCAACGCGGTCGTTGGCGGGAAACCCGGGGAAAGTGATCAAATGGATTAACTAGCCAAAGGAAGTGCGCCCCGCATCAAAGCATGTGCGGGGCTGTATCCCATACCCATCAAGTTAAGAATTTTGGTCTTTGTGCATCGTCAAAAACATGGTATCCTTTCTAACGAACACTCTACGTTAGAAAGGATTTTTTTCATGGA